>NZ_JBMKIF010000003.1:0-254168 GCF_049238025.1 Enterobacter cloacae complex sp. IR5458 | reverse complement strand
CTATGTTCCCGGTCTGATCTGTCACCTATGTATCCGGTCATACAGCAGCGCCACCGGGCGATACAGCATCACTCTTCCAGCGAATACGGTAACGGCTCAATACTCAACGTATTCGCATCATCACGCACGCGGAACACGCTGTCGGCTTCCATGTCGTTGTTCATGACGGCCTGGACTAAAAGACGACCATCATCCAGCTGTACGGCGGCTAACACGGTGCCGGTACGGCGCCAGTTATCGCCCATTTTCAGCTCTAAATCTTCACCCGCTTCCGGTACGCGGCTGGCATGACCTGCCAGTGTCCACAGTGCACGTTTATTTGCCCCACGGAATTTTGCACGCGCCACCATCTCCTGGCCGGTGTAACAGCCTTTTTTAAAGCTGATGCCGCCCAGCGCCTGCAGGTTGGTAGCCTGTGGAATAAACTGCGCGCTGTTGGCGGCGTCAATGATCGGCAGACCGGCTTCAATATTCAGCGCCAGCCACTGCTGGCTGTTGTTGAGCTGCGCTTCACCGCGCAGTGCTTCGGTGACGCGTTCGGCGGTTGCGGCATCCGTGACAAGCAGGAAGCGCTCCGCCGGATGTTCAAACCACAGGATGGAGGTGGCCCCCTCGCTGACGACCTGTTTTTCTGCATCCGGCAGCTCAGCAAACAGATTTTTCAGCGCGGCACGTGCCTGGAAGCCCGCCACGCCCAGCAGAACATGTTCGTCGTCCGGGACGATAGTGACTTTGGAAAAGACTGCATACTTTTTCAGCTCTTTGAGCTGCGCATCTCGCAGGCTGCGGCGTTCAATAAAGGCAAACCCGTCCTGACGGCGAAACAGACGCAGATTGCTCCACATTTTGCCTTTGGGGTCACAATGCGCCGCCAGCAGGTGCTGGTGTTCGGTCATCTGGCTGACGTCGGCGGTGACCTGGCCCTGGAGGTATTTTTCGGCGTCGGCGCCGGCGAGCGTCGCCAGCGCCCAGTCATCAAGAGAAATAAGCGTCAGCGGCAGACGCGCAGAGGCGGCGGGCTGGCGAGGAGAAAATGGTGTAAATGCCATAACGATATCCTGAATTGCTTAACGCTTTGATAATGCCTAATGGTAAAAGAGCCTGCTGGCAATGCAAGCGCTTTCAGCAGACCATTTGTGCCATAAACCGGTTATGCGTAGCGCTACGCAAAATAGTGTAATCCGCTGTCTTTGTAGGGGTTATTCTGGAAGCCTGCTCGTTGATCGCAATATTCCAGTAATGAAACGGTCAAAAACACGTTACACTAGCTGGTGTCCCCGTAGAGAAATAAAGAACACTGAACGGGGGCCCGACTGTGCCAAACGTAATGCAGGAAACTGAACATGGATATTAACAACAAGGCCCGTATTCACTGGGCATGCCGTCGCGGCATGCGTGAACTTGATATTTCCATCATGCCTTTCTTCGAATATGAGTATGACAGCTTAAGCGATGATGATAAGCGGCTGTTTGTTCGCCTGCTTGAGTCTGACGATCCGGATTTATTCAACTGGCTGATGAACCACGGCAAACCCGCCGACACCGAGTTGCAACGGATGGTGCAATTAATTCAAACACGGAATCGGGAACGTGGTCCTGTGGCAATCTGATCTTCGCGTCTCGTGGCGCTCGCAGTGGATGTCGTTAATGCTCCACGGCCTGGTTGCGGCCATCGTGTTACTCATGCCATGGCCCCTGAGCTATACGCCGCTGTGGCTGCTGTTACTTTCGTTTGTCGTTTTTGACAGCGTACGCAGCCAGCGTCGCATTAATGCTCGTCAGGGTGAGATCAAGTTACTGATGGATTCCCGCCTGCGCTGGCAGGGAAAAGAGTGGGATATTCTGGGCATGCCATGGATGCTCAACTCCGGCATGATGTTACGGTTACGCAATGTGGACGGCGGGCGTTGCCAGCACCTGTGGCTGGCGGCTGACAGTATGGATGCTTCAGAATGGCGAGATCTGCGCCGGATGTTGTTGCAACAGCCGACGCAGGAGTAGCCCACTCAGCTAAATTTTTCTGCCAGTTCGCCAAGTATCTGTTCGCACCAGGCCTGCAGGCGCTCGTCGCTGAGATCGTACTGATTGGTTTCATCCAGCGCGAGTCCGACAAACAGCTGGCCGTCGGCAATGATCGGTTTTTGACTGGTGAACTCGTATCCTTCGGTTGGCCAGTAGCCGATAAACGTCGCCCCTTTCGGTACCAGTTTGTCATGCAGCATGCCAAGTGCATCAAGAAACCATTCGCCGTAGCCCAACTGATCGCCCATGCCGTACATCGCAATGATTTTGCCGTCGAGATTGACTGAATCGAGCTGATCCCAGATAGCTTCCCAGTCTTCCTGTATCTCACCAAAATCCCAGGTTGGGATGCCGAGGATCAGTACATCGTACTGTTCCATCAGCGCGACCGCGTCATCTTTCAGGTTATGCAACGTCACCAGTTCGGGGCCAATGATGTCGCGAATTTTCTCTGCCGCCATTTCGGTGTAGCAGGTGCTGGAACCATAGAAAAGACCAATATTCATCGCGTAACTATCTCAATTCATGCTTTGACTTTGTGCGTAGTGTACCAGAAACCGGTCGCAATCAGGCATAATGGCCTGACTGCAGAATCAAAGGGGCCGATGTGGAAAAGGATCTCGCACTCGTTGAACAGTTTCTCGATGCGCTGTGGCTGGAGAAAAATCTGGCCGAGAACACGCTCAGTGCCTATCGGCGCGATCTCACCATGCTGGTGGAGTGGCTGGCGCGTCGCGAATTATCGCTGGCGAGTGCGCAAAGCGACGACCTTCAGGCGCTGCTCGCGGAACGGGTTGAAGGGGGCTATAAGGCCACCAGTTCTGCACGCTTGCTCAGCGCGATGCGTCGGCTGTTCCAGCATCTCTACCGTGAGAAGATTCGGGAAGACGATCCGAGTGCGCTGCTGGCGTCCCCTAAACTCCCGCAGCGGCTGCCGAAAGATCTCAGCGAAGCACAAGTTGAGAGATTATTACAGTCACCTGCTGTTGACCTGCCGCTGGAGTTACGCGATAAAGCCATGCTTGAGCTATTGTATGCTACCGGTTTGCGTGTCTCTGAACTGGTTGGCCTGACGATGAGCGACATCAGCCTGCGTCAGGGCGTGGTGCGCGTCATCGGTAAAGGAAATAAGGAAAGGCTGGTGCCGCTGGGAGAAGAAGCGGTTTACTGGCTGGAAACGTATCTTGAGCATGGCCGTCCATGGTTGCTCAATGGCGTGTCTATCGACGTCTTGTTTCCGAGCCAGCGCGCACAGCAGATGACACGACAAACGTTCTGGCATCGCATCAAGCATTACGCCACACTGGCGGGTATCGACAGTGAAAAGCTTTCGCCGCACGTATTGCGTCACGCTTTCGCGACGCATCTGTTAAACCACGGCGCAGATTTACGCGTGGTGCAGATGCTACTGGGACACAGCGATCTTTCTACGACGCAAATTTACACCCATGTCGCGACGGAACGCCTGCGGCAGCTACACCAACAGCACCACCCTCGTGCGTGAGTGCCGACAAATTGTAACGGGATCAACTATGAAAAAGTCTTTCGCGCTGTTCACCCTGCTGGCAGCCTCTTTTACCGGGTTCGCCCATGCGGATGACGCCGCTATTAAACAGTCACTGGCTAAACTGGGCGTTACCAGCAGCGACATCCAGTCTGCACCGGTTGCCGGGATGAAAACGGTACTGACTAACAGCGGCGTGCTGTATGTCACCGAAGACGGCAAACATATTATTCAGGGGCCAATGTATGACGTGAGCGGCGCGCAGCCGGTCAATGTCACCAACCAGCTGCTGATGAAAAACCTGAATGCGCTCGAAAAAGAGATGATCGTCTATAAAGCGGCGCAGGAAAAACATGTGATTACCGTCTTCACCGACATCACCTGTGGCTACTGCCACAAGCTCCATGAGCAGATGAAAGACTATAACGCGCTGGGCATTACCGTGCGTTACCTGGCCTTCCCGCGTGCAGGCGTGCAGAGCCAGCCAGAGCAAGACATGAAAGCGATTTGGTGTGCGAAAGATCGCAACAAAGCGTTTGACGATGCGATGAGCGGTAAAGAGGTTAAGCCTGCGTCCTGCGATATCGATATTGCTAACCACTACGCGCTGGGCGTGCAGTTTGGCGTAAGCGGTACGCCAGCGATTGTCCTGAGCAATGGCTATGTTGTGCCGGGTTACCAGGGACCAAAAGAGATGAAAGAGTTCCTCGACGCGCACCAGAAACAGTTTGGTGGTAAATAATCCGCGTGAAAGCCCCGATAAAATTGCGCCGCCGCGAGGCGGTTGAACCGGTTGATTTGCCAGACGATCTCCCACCCCTGCTGAAGCGTCTCTACGCCAGCCGCGGCGTGCGCAGTGCTGAGGATCTTGAACGCAGCGTCAAAGGGATGCTGCCCTGGCAGCAGCTCAACGGCATCGAAAAAGCCATCGAAATGCTCTACAACGCGCTCCGTGAGGGAACGCGTATTGTGGTGGTAGGGGATTTCGATGCAGATGGCGCAACCAGTACGGCCTTGAGCGTATTGAGTCTGCGCGCGCTGGGCTGCGATAACGTCACTTACCTTGTGCCGAACCGCTTTGAAGACGGTTACGGCCTCAGCCCGGAAGTGGTCGATCAGGCTCACGCCCGCGGGGCACAGATGATCATGACCGTTGATAACGGGATCTCTTCCCATGCAGGTGTCGATCATGCGCACGCGCTGGGGATCCCGGTGTTGGTCACCGATCACCACTTGCCGGGTGAAACATTGCCGGACGCTGAAGCGATCATCAATCCCAACCTGCGCGACTGCGATTTCCCGTCAAAATCTCTCGCCGGTGTGGGGGTAGCGTTTTATCTGATGCTGGCGCTGCGGACCCTGCTTCGTGATAAGGGCTGGTTCGAATCACGCGGTATCGCCATACCAAACCTGGCCGAATATCTCGACCTGGTGGCGCTGGGTACCGTCGCGGATGTCGTGCCGCTCGATACCAATAACCGTATTTTGACCTGGCAGGGCTTAAGCCGCATTCGCGCGGGCAAGTGCCGTCCGGGGATTAAGGCGCTGCTGGAAATTGCCAACCGCGATCCGCTCAAGCTGGCGGCAAGTGATTTGGGTTTTGCCCTCGGGCCGCGTCTGAACGCTGCCGGAAGGCTGGACGATATGTCCGTCGGTGTGGCGCTGCTGCTGTGCGATAACATCGGCGAAGCGCGCGTCCTGGCCAATGAGCTCGACGCGTTGAACCAGACCCGTAAAGAGATAGAGCAGGGAATGCAGGCCGAAGCGCTGACCCTTTGCGAAAAACTCGAACGCAGCGGTGAAACGCTGCCGGGCGGGCTGGCGATGTATCATCCTGAGTGGCATCAGGGTGTGGTTGGCATTCTGGCCTCGCGCATTAAAGAGCGCTTCCACCGCCCGGTGATCGCGTTTGCCCCGGCTGGTGACGGCACGCTGAAAGGCTCTGGCCGTTCGATTCAGGGTCTTCACATGCGTGATGCACTGGAGCGTCTGGATACGCTGTACCCGGGCCTGATGATCAAATTTGGCGGCCATGCGATGGCGGCGGGTCTGTCGCTGGAAGAGGCGAAATTTGACGAATTTCAGCGGCTATTTGGTGAACTGGTCACCGACTGGATTGACCCTGCCTTGTTGCAGGGAGAAGTGGTGTCCGACGGCGAGCTCTCACCGCATGAGATGACAATGGACGTGGCGCAGATGCTGCGCGATGCCGGTCCGTGGGGACAGATGTTCCCTGAACCGCTGTTCGACGGCCGTTTCCGCCTGCTTCAGCAACGTATCGTCGGCGAGCGTCATCTGAAAGTCATGGTTGAGCCCGTTGGCGGCGGACCGCTGCTGGACGGCATCGCCTTCAACGTCGATACGGCCATCTGGCCGGACAACGGCGTGCGCGAGGTCGAACTGGCATACAAACTGGATATCAACGAGTTTCGCGGAAACCGCACCCTTCAGATCATCATCGACAATATCTGGCCAATTTAGCGGCAGTAATCTCTATAAAAAAGGGCGTGGATTCGGTACAATCCCGCTCTTATCACCGCATTTTGACAAGTCCATAAAAGAAAACAGACCATGTTTGAAATTAATCCGGTAAAAAACCGTATTCAGGACCTCACGGAGCGCTCTGACGTTCTTAGGGGGTATCTTTGACTACGATGCCAAGAAAGAGCGTCTTGAAGAAGTAAACGCCGAGCTGGAACAGCCGGACGTCTGGAACGAACCTGAACGCGCACAGGCGCTGGGTAAAGAGCGTTCCTCTCTCGAAGCTATCGTAGATACGCTGGATCAAATGGCTCAGGGGCTGGAAGATGTTTCCGGTTTGCTCGAGCTGGCCGTCGAAGCCGACGACGAAGAAACCTTTAACGAAGCCGTGGCAGAACTCGACGTGCTGGAAGAGAAGCTGGCGCAGCTGGAATTCCGTCGTATGTTCTCCGGCGAATACGACAGCGCTGACTGTTACCTCGATATTCAGGCAGGTTCTGGCGGTACCGAAGCGCAGGACTGGGCCAGCATGCTGACGCGTATGTACCTGCGTTGGGCAGAAGCGCGCGGCTTCAAAACCGAAATCATCGAAGAGTCTGAAGGTGAAGTGGCCGGTATTAAATCCGTCACCATCAAGATCATTGGCGACTACGCCTACGGCTGGCTGCGTACCGAGACCGGCGTTCACCGTCTGGTGCGTAAGAGCCCGTTCGACTCCGGTGGCCGTCGCCATACCTCCTTCAGCTCGGCGTTTGTTTACCCGGAAGTTGACGAAGATATTGATATCGAAATTAACCCGGCGGACCTGCGTATTGACGTTTATCGCGCCTCCGGTGCGGGTGGTCAGCACGTTAACCGTACGGAATCGGCGGTGCGTATTACCCACATTCCAACCGGGCTGGTAACACAATGCCAGAACGACCGTTCCCAGCATAAGAACAAAGACCAGGCCATGAAGCAGATGAAAGCGAAGCTTTATGAGCTGGAGATGCAGAAGAAAAATGCTGAGAAACAGGCGATGGAAGATAACAAGTCCGACATCGGTTGGGGCAGCCAGATCCGTTCTTACGTCCTTGATGACTCCCGCATCAAAGACCTGCGTACCGGGGTTGAAACCCGTAACACGCAGGCGGTGCTGGACGGCAGCCTGGACCAATTTATCGAAGCAAGTTTGAAAGCAGGGTTATGAGGAACCAACATGTCTGAACAACAAGCACAGGGCGCTGACGCGGTAGTCGATCTTAACAACGAACTGAAAACCCGCCGCGAGAAGCTGGCAGCGCTGCGTGAGCAGGGCGTGCCGTTCCCGAACGATTTTCGTCGTGACCACACCTCAGACCAACTGCACGCTGACTTCGACGGTAAAGAGAACGAAGAGCTGGAAGCGCTGAACATCGAAGTGGCCGTTGCTGGCCGTATGATGACCCGTCGTATTATGGGTAAAGCCTCCTTCGTGACTTTGCAGGACGTGGGTGGCCGTATTCAGCTGTATGTTTCCCGTGACGATCTGCCGGAAGGCATCTACAACGAGCAGTTCAAGAAGTGGGATCTGGGCGATATCCTTGGCGCGAAAGGTAAACTGTTCAAAACCAAAACCGGTGAACTGTCTATCCACTGTACCGAGCTGCGTCTGCTGACCAAAGCGCTGCGTCCGCTACCGGACAAATTCCACGGCCTGCAGGATCAGGAAGCGCGCTATCGTCAGCGTTATCTGGATCTCATCTCTAACGATGAATCCCGCAAGACCTTCAAAATTCGCTCCCAGATCATGGCCGGTATTCGCCAGTTCATGGTGAACCGCGACTTTATGGAAGTGGAAACCCCGATGATGCAGGTGATCCCAGGCGGTGCGTCTGCCCGTCCATTCATCACCCATCATAACGCCCTGGACCTGGACATGTACCTGCGTATCGCGCCGGAACTGTACCTGAAGCGTCTGGTGGTAGGTGGCTTTGATCGCGTATTCGAGATCAACCGTAACTTCCGTAACGAAGGTATCTCCGTTCGTCATAACCCAGAGTTCACCATGATGGAACTCTATATGGCGTATGCAGATTATAAAGATCTGATCGAGCTGACTGAATCCCTGTTCCGTACCCTGGCGCAGGACATTCTGGGCACCACCCAGGTCCCTTACGGTGAAGAAGTGTTCGACTTCGGCAAGCCGTTCGAAAAACTGACCATGCGCGAAGCGATCAAGAAGTACCGTCCTGAAACCAACATGGCGGATCTGGATAACTTCGACTCTGCGAAAGCGATCGCGGAAAGCATCGGTATCAAGGTTGAGAAGAGCTGGGGTCTGGGCCGTATCGTGACCGAGATCTTCGAAGAAGTGGCCGAAGCGCACCTGATTCAGCCGACCTTCATCACCGAATACCCTGCTGAAGTGTCTCCGCTGGCGCGTCGTAATGACGAGAACCCGGAAATCACTGACCGTTTCGAATTCTTCATCGGCGGCCGTGAAATCGGCAACGGCTTTAGCGAGCTGAACGATGCGGAAGATCAGGCGCAGCGCTTCCAGGATCAGGTTGATGCGAAAGCAGCGGGCGATGACGAAGCGATGTTCTTCGACGAAGACTACGTGACCGCGCTGGAGCACGGCCTGCCACCGACGGCGGGTCTGGGTATTGGTATTGACCGTATGGTCATGCTGTTCACCAACAGCCACACCATCCGTGACGTGATCCTGTTCCCGGCGATGCGTCCGGTGAAATAAGGCATTAAGATGTAAAAAAAGCCCCGTTAGGGGCTTTTTTATTGCGCGGCAAACGCTCTCAAAGCGTCTCGTGCGACCGTTGCTTCCAGCACCATCCACGGGCTGAAACCCCAGGGCGCGGCGTTTAGGGCCTGGAACAACGATTCCAGCTCAACCCATTCAAATTCCATCACTTCTTCGTGATTAATACGCAGTTCGCTGGTAATACGTGCCGCGAATACCGGGCAAATCTCATTTTCCACAATCCCGGAAGGATCGGTTTCGCGGTAGCGAAACTCGGCGGCCACGGGGGTAATCGCCGTGATTTCAGCGCCAACCTCATAGCGGCAGCGGCGGATAATCGCCTCTTCCGTCTTTTCACCGGTTTGAGGGTGCCCGCAGACGGAATTCGTCCAGACGCCCGGCCAGGCTTTTTTGCTTAGCGCGCGTCGGGTGACCAGACACTCCCCTTCGGCGTTAAACAGCCAGGAGGAGAAGGCCAGATGCAGAGGGGTTTGGGTGGTGTGTGCGGCGTACTTTTCCTGAGTGCCAATCACCATTCCCTGGTCGTTTACCAAAATAACGTGTTCTTGAATACTCATTCGTGCTCCAGTGCCAACGATGCGGATGGTTCTGCACCATCAGCAGAGCAGTATTATACGGCATTCTTATACGAACGGTTTGACCCACAGAGCGGAAAAGGGCTGACCCATTTCTGCCAGGGCTGGTATCATAGGGCGCCATTCACGCTGACCGAGGATCTGTTTTGTTTGCAGGAAGCCTGACGAGAAACCCCATCATCGCCATTTTTTGCCTGACGCTGACATTATTACTGGCCGGCTGTTCGGGGAGTAAATCTTCAGATATGGGCAGCTATTCCGGTTCGGTCTACACCGTTAAGCGCGGTGACACGCTGTATCGGATTTCGCGCGCGACGGGGACCAGCGTGAAGGATCTGGCGCGTCTGAATAACATCTCTCCACCGTATACCATCGAAGTGGGGCAGAAGCTGAAGATTAACGGCAGTTCGACCTCGGGTAAAAAATCCTCTGCAAAAGGCAAAACCGCTAAAGTGACGCCATCCTATGCGGTGCCGCAGTCCTCCTGGCCACCGGTCGGTCAACGCTGCTGGATTTGGCCAGCCAGCGGTAAAGTGGTGCTGCCGTACTCCCTGTCTGAAGGGGGGAACAAAGGCATTGATATCGCCGCTGCACGCGGTACGCCGGTTTATGCCTCAGGCGCAGGTAAGGTGGTTTATGTCGGTAACCAGCTACGCGGCTACGGCAACCTGATCATGATTAAGCATGGCGAAGACTACATCACGGCCTATGCGCACAACGACACGATGCTGGTCAATAACGGGCAAAACGTCAAAGCAGGGCAGAAGATTGCCACCATGGGCAGCACGGGAACGGATTCGGTGAAGCTGCACTTCCAGATTCGTTATAAGGCGACGGCCATCGATCCGCAGCGTTATCTTCCGGCACCCGGCAGCAAACCGAAGTGCTAAGTGATTATTTTATCGCCACTTAGTGGTGAAGAGGCTTGTATGAAGAGGCGTAAGGTCTATAATGCCTTACGCACCTCAAAGCGGGCGTAGTTCAATGGTAGAACGAGAGCTTCCCAAGCTCTATACGAGGGTTCGATTCCCTTCGCCCGCTCCACTCCTTTAAAAGCCTTGTAACCTCTTCCCTTTACCTTGAACAACAAGCTTCTGTTTTACTTGATTATTTCTTTTTGCTGGTTTATGGGATCAGTAATAAGTTTACATCTGGGGAGCGGTATAATTTTGCGTATCACATCCAAACTGATAAATCAGAGACGCATTTAGTCACTGCTGATATTTCTTATCCCGGAAAATAAAGGACTGTACTCCCTGGTGCGGTAATTAGCCATTCCAGTGATCTGGCTGGCCTCCTGTACCCTGTGACGCCTGGGCGTAAATGCAGGTCAGTATAAATACGATCAGAGAATGCTGTTGTTCGTCTTCAAAGATAAAGCTATGACGTTCAAGTCCTTCTAATACTTCCTCAAGCGACAATCTGATCATTTATCTTCCCCGTTGCAGCCTCGCATCCATGCACGACAGAAGATCCAGCCGATGACGAGCCATAGCACTGACAGCGCCACTATTTCTAAAAAGATTTTCATTTTGTTTTGGTGAGTGATTATTATCCTGGTAACGTTTCTGGGCGGTATTATTACTGGTGAGATCTGATGGGGCAAGTAACTAATTTTAATCGGGTATTAGTGATTCTAATAATTTCCTCCCCCTTATAAGACGTAAAGCATCCGTCGTGATTCAAACCCATTATTAAAAACATATGTGTTTTTCCGAATGTGTATTGAGTTTTCGTTCATGCCGGGTATCCTGTTGGTAAATACTCAGGAGGTTTGATGTCACTAACATCCTTACAACTCTTCAAATACCTCTCCGATGAAACCCGTCTGGGCATCGTACTGCTGCTCAGAGAGATGGGAGAGTTGTGCGTATGCGATCTCTGCACGGCACTGGATCAGTCACAGCCCAAGATCTCCCGCCACCTGGCAATGCTACGGGAAAGTGGGCTATTGCAGGATCGTAAGCAGGGCAAGTGGGTTCACTATCGTCTTTCCCCGCATATTCCGTCATGGGCTGCTCAGGTGATTGAGCAAGCCTGGTTAAGCCAGCAGGACGACGTACAGGCCATCGCCCGTAAGCTGGCAACGGCAAATTGCTCTGGTAGCGGTAAGGCTATTTGTCTCTAAAAAAATTTGCCTGAACATATATGATTTTTCAAATGTGAGGTGTTCAGAATGAAAACGTTAACGGTGTTTGACCCGGCATTGTGCTGCAGTACCGGCGTATGTGGTTCAGATGTCGATCAGGTTCTGGTTGATTTTTCTGCGGATGTGCAGTGGTTGAAAGGACGCGGCGTACAGGTGGAACGTTACAACCTGGCGCAGCAGCCCATGAGCTTCGTTCAGAACGAAAAAGCGAAAGCCTTCCTTGAAGCCTCGGGAGCAGAAGGGCTTCCGCTGCTGTTGCTGGACGGTGAAACGGTAATGGCCGGGCGATATCCAAAACGCGCTGAGCTGGCTCGCTGGTTTGGGATCCCGCTGGAAAAAGTGGGCTTAGCGCCCACCGGCTGCTGTGGTGGGAAGACTTCCTGTTGCTGATTATGTCGGGAGGACATATGAAATTCTTACAGAATATCCCGCCTTACCTGTTTTTTACCGGAAAGGGCGGTGTGGGCAAAACCTCCATTTCCTGCGCGACGGCTATCCGCCTGGCGGGACGGGGTAAGCGGGTATTGCTGGTGAGTACCGATCCCGCTTCCAATGTCGGCCAGGTCTTTGATCAAACTATCGGTAACACGATCCACTCTGTTAATGCCGTTCCCGGGCTTTCCGCTCTGGAGATTGACCCACAGGAAGCTGCACAGCAGTATCGCGCCAGAATCGTTGATCCTGTTAAGGGGCTTTTGCCTGATGACGTCGTTAACAGCATCAGCGAGCAGCTTTCCGGCGCCTGTACGACTGAGATTGCGGCGTTCGATGAGTTCACCGGTTTATTGACAGACGCTTCCCTGCTGACCCGCTTCGATCACATCATTTTTGATACAGCGCCGACGGGCCACACGATCCGCCTGCTCCAGCTTCCCGGTGCATGGAGTAGCTTCATTGAAAGTAACCCGGACGGTGCTTCCTGTCTCGGCCCGATGGCCGGGCTGGAAAAGCAGCGTGAGCAGTACGCACACGCGGTAGAGGCGTTATCCGATCCTGCGCGTACCCGTCTGGTTCTGGTTGCACGACTGCAGAAATCCACTTTGCAGGAAGTCGCCCGCACCCATGAAGAACTGGCGGCGATCGGCCTGAAAAACCAGTATCTGGTGATTAATGGCGTTTTGCCGGCAGCCGAAGCGGAACATGACGCACTGGCTGCTGCGATATGGCAACGGGAGCAAGAGGCACTGGCAAATCTTCCTGCCGGTTTATCCGGGCTGCCGACAGATACCTTATTACTGCAACCCGTCAACATGGTTGGCGTGTCGGCATTAAAGGGCCTGCTGGACAGCCGTTCTGAGGCATTACCGCTCCCTGCAACGAATGCCCTGGATACGCCTGAAAACGCATCGCTCTCTGGCCTGGTCGAGGATATCGCCCGTAACGAACACGGCCTGATTATGCTGATGGGCAAAGGTGGCGTGGGTAAAACCACGATGGCGGCTGCCGTCGCCGTCAGGCTGGCAGACATGGGGTTTGATGTCCATCTCACCACCTCCGATCCCGCCGCACATATCAGCACAACGTTAAATGGCAGCCTGAATAACCTGCAGGTCAGCCGGATCAACCCACACGAGGAAACCGAACGCTATCGCCGGCATGTCCTTGAGACGAAGGGAAAAGATCTGGACGAAGCAGGGAAACGGCTACTGGAAGAAGATTTACGTTCCCCCTGTACTGAAGAGATCGCCGTCTTCCAGGCATTTTCCCGCGTGATCCGCGAAGCAGGTAAGCGGTTTGTGGTGATGGATACGGCTCCCACGGGGCATACGCTGTTGCTGCTGGATGCAACCGGTGCTTATCACCGCGAAATTGCCAAAAAAATGGGCGACAAAGGCCATTTTACTACCCCGATGATGCAGCTCCAGGACCCGGAGCGAACCAAAGTGCTGCTGGTTACGCTTGCGGAAACCACTCCTGTGCTGGAGGCAGCGAATTTGCAGGCCGATCTTGAACGCGCGGGGATTCATCCGTGGGGCTGGATTATCAATAACAGCCTTTCTATTGCGGATACGCATTCTCCATTGCTTTGCCAGCGCGCCCGGCAGGAATTGCCGCAGATTGAGGCGGTTAAGCATCAGCATGCTGACCGTATAGCGCTTATTCCGTTACTGGCGTCAGAGCCTGCCGGTATCGAAAAGCTCAGAGCGTTGATGCGTTAATTTATTGGTTAATACAGGGCGGCAGAGCCGCCCTGTCAGGAGGTTTTATGTTACTGGCAGGCGCTATTTTTGTCCTGACCCTTGTTTTGGTTATCTGGCAGCCGAAGGGGGTGGGAATTGGCTGGAGCGCGACGCTGGGCGCAGCCCTGGCTTTAATTTCAGGCGTTGTGCATTTAGGCGATATTCCGGTGGTGTGGAATATCGTCTGGAACGCGACGGCAACGTTTATTGCCGTCATTATTATTAGCCTGCTGCTTGATGAATCCGGCTTTTTCGAATGGGCAGCGCTGCATGTATCGCGTTGGGGGAATGGTCGGGGCCGTTTGCTCTTTACCTATATCGTTCTGCTCGGCGCAGCGGTAGCGGCACTGTTTGCCAACGACGGTGCTGCTCTTATTCTGACACCGATCGTGATTGCCATGCTGCTGGCATTAGGGTTCAGCAAAGGCACCACGCTGGCATTCGTGATGGCCGCCGGGTTTATTGCCGATACCGCCAGTCTGCCGCTTATCGTGTCGAACCTGGTGAATATTGTTTCGGCAGACTTCTTCGGTCTGGGGTTCACCGAATACGCGTCGGTGATGGTCCCGGTCGATATTGCAGCCATTGTTGCCACGCTGGTGATGCTGCATCTGTTCTTTCGCAAAGATATCCCGCCGACTTACGAGCTGTCTCTTCTTAAGACACCGGCAAAAGCGATTAAAGATCCGGCGACGTTTCGTACCGGCTGGGTCGTTTTAATTCTGTTGCTGGTAGGTTTTTTCGTCCTTGAGCCGCTCGGTATTCCGGTGAGTGCGATTGCGGCGGTGGGGGCCGTCATCCTGTTTGCTGTGGCGAAACGCGGCCATGCCATTAACACGGGCAAAGTGCTGCATGGCGCACCCTGGCAGATAGTCATCTTCTCGCTGGGGATGTACCTGGTGGTCTACGGTCTGCGCAACGCCGGGCTTACCGAATACCTTTCAGGTGTGCTGAACGTGCTGGCGAATAAAGGACTCTGGGCCGCGACGTTGGGTACCGGCTTCCTGACGGCATTCCTGTCCTCCATCATGAATAACATGCCGACCGTGCTGGTTGGTGCGCTCTCTATTGATGGCAGCACCGCAACCGGTGTTATCAAAGAGGCGATGATCTACGCCAACGTGATTGGCTGCGACCTGGGGCCAAAAATCACCCCTATTGGGAGCCTGGCAACGCTGCTCTGGCTGCATGTCCTTTCACAGAAGAACATGACGATTACCTGGGGATATTATTTCCGCACCGGGATCGTTATGACTCTGCCTGTGCTGTTTGTAACGCTGGCCGCGCTGGCGCTACGTCTCTCTTTCACTTTGTAATGAGATACTGTTATGAGCAACATCACTATTTATCACAACCCGGCCTGCGGTACGTCGCGTAATACGCTGGAGATGATCCGCAACAGCGGAAATGAACCCACCGTCATTCATTACCTGGAGAATCCGCCGTCTCGCGATGAACTGGTCAAACTCATTGCAGATATGGGGATCACGGTACGGGCACTGCTGCGTAAAAATGTCGAGCCTTATGAAGAACTGGGGCTGGCGGAAGATAAGTTTACTGACGATCGGTTAATCGACTTTATGCTGCAGCATCCGATCCTGATTAACCGGCCTATTGTCGTGACGCCGCTGGGAACCAAACTGTGCCGTCCTTCAGAAGTGGTTCTGGATATTCTTCCGGATGCGCAGAAAGCGGCTTTCGCGAAGGAAGACGGCGAGAAGGTCGTTGATGAAACAGGTAAACGATTGAAATAAGTATGGAGGAGCGCATTCGCGCTTTGATTGTCGGCCTGCCATCCCGTTTAGCCACTGAATGGCAGGCCGATTTCTCTAGTTTTTCGGGAATATCCAGACATGCTTCTCTGGCAGCGATAGATGACAATGCTGCGGGTCGCGAAGCTCATTCCCGTAAGCGCGGATCACGAAATCATCCCCCGCCGTGCGGAACAGGTACTCCCAGCGGTCGCCAAGATACATGCTGGTGAGGAGCGGCAGCGCAAGCTGATTTTCCCCCGGCCCCTCGACCACCGCCACGCGCTCGACACGGATCACCGCCGTAGCCTCATTACCGCTCTGCACCCCTTCACCCGCCTGGCCCCAGAGCACCCAGTCTTTTCCTGCAATGCGTGCTTTGCCGTCGCGTACTTCGGTGATTTTGCCATGCAGGCGGTTATTACTGCCCATAAACTCGGCCGTAAACAGCGTTTTCGGCGAACCGTACATCTCCTGCGGTGTACCCTGTTGCTCAATTTTACCGTTGTTGAGCAGCAGGATGCGGTCAGAAATCGACATCGCTTCGTTCTGGTCGTGCGTCACCATCAGCGCGGATAACCCGAGCTTAATGATCAGCTCGCGCAGAAATACGCGGGCCTCTTCGCGCAGTTTGGCATCGAGGTTGGACAGCGGCTCGTCCAGCAAAATCACCGGCGGGTTATAGACCAGCGCCCGGCCAATCGCCACGCGCTGCTGCTGCCCGCCTGAGAGCTGGTGCGGGTGACGTTTACCAAGATGACCGAGACCCAGCTGGTCCAGCACATCCTGTACGCGTTGCTGGATCTCTTTAGTCGGGACTTTACGCAACTTGAGCGGATAGGCCACGTTTTCAAATACGGTTTTGTGCGGCCACAAGGCGTAGGACTGGAACACCAGCCCCAGGTTACGCTCCTCCGCCGGAACCTCGCTGCGCGGCGTACCGTCATAAACTTTATTTTGACCAATGACAATCGACCCCTGAGTCGGTTTTTCCAGACCCGCGACGGCGCGCAGCAGGGTGGTTTTGCCGCTTCCGGAAGGGCCCAGCAGGGAGACCACTTCGCCGCGTTTCAGGTTCATGGAGACCCCTTTTAAAACAGGATTGTCGCCGTAGGTTAAGTGCAGATCGTCAACCGCTAATTCAATCATGTAATTTCACTCCGAAACGAAGGGCAATGCCCAGACCTACCACGACCAGCAGGATATTAATGAAAGAGAGCGCCGCCACGATATCAATTGCACCCGCGGCCCACAGGGAAACCAGCATCGAGCCGATGGTTTCCGTGCCGGGGGAGAGCAGGTACACACCGGTTGAATATTCGCGCTCAAAGATCAGGAACATCAGCAGCCATGAGCCGATAAGCCCGTAGCGGGAGAGCGGAATGGTGACATGGCGGGTGATCTGGCCGCGCGTCGCGCCGGTGCTGCGTGCCGCCTCTTCAAGCTCCGGCCCCACCTGCAACAGCGTGGAAGAGATGAGCCTCAGTCCGTAAGCCATCCACACCACGGTATAAGCCAGCCAGACGCTGAAAATGGTGCTGCGCAGCGAGCGCAGCCAGACGATGACGTTTTCGCGCATCCAGTCGGTCCAGACGAATCCGGAAAGCCAGCCGGATTTCAGGGCGTTATCCAGCCACATCGGCAGGAACAGAAACACCCACAAAAAGGCCAGACCCGCCAGCAATCCCGGCACGGCGCGCGGCACCAGCACGCTGTAATCCAGGAACCGCGTGGTGTTGTCCGGTTTACGGTGCATGGCAATACCAACAAACAGGTAGCACGCGACGGCCAGTGCGCCGCCAATCACGCCAATCGACATCGAGTTGACGATGGCGCGCAGCAGGTTAGGCTGCGCCCAGATGGTGCGAAAGGTACTCAGCGAAAGCTCGTCCCACAGTGAAACGCCCACCCCCCAGTTGGAGATGAACGCGCGCAGCACCACGCCAAGCAGGGGAACGCCGATGGTGACAGTCAGCCAGAAGGCGACCACCGCCCCGGCCACCCAGCGCCATTTACCCAGTGGTAACGCGCGAGCCTGAGAGGCTTTCCCTTTCATGGTGACAAAGCGGTTGGCGGTGCGCATCAGGCGACGCTGGAGCATGACCAGCGGGATAGTGATGCAAATCAGCACCACGGCGACCGCCGCCATCAGATGATAGGAAGGCGTTCCGAGCTTGTTCGTCAGTTGGTACAGATAGGTCGCCAGCACCATGTTGCCTTCCGGATCGCCAAGTACCAGCATCAGACCAAACACTTCCAGCCCGAGGAAGAACAGCAGCACGATGGCGTACAGGATGGATGGCCGCACCATCGGCAGGCTGACGGAGGTCATCACCTGTAGCGGAGAGGCGCCCGCGGTGCGCGCGGCTTCTTCCACATCGGAGCCCACGCTACGCAGCGCGGAGGAAATATAGAGATAGGCATGCGGAACATGCGTCAGGCCGGCAATGACCACGATGCTCGAAATGTCATAGATGTTCCACGGCACAAAGCCGATCAGCGCCTGTGCCCACAGGGACAGAAAGCCCACCGGACCGGCAGCCACCACATAGCCAAAACCCAGCACCATCGGTGAAACGAAAATCGGGACCAGGATCAGCGGTTCGATCAGGCGTCGGCCTGGCAGATCGGTACGCACCATCAGAAACGCCAGCACGCCACCCAGCGGAATGGCAATGATGACCAGCCCGAACGCGAGAAGAAAGCCGCTTCTCAGGGCCTTGTAGAAATCAGGGTCGGTGAAGATAAAACCAAATGATTCAAGGCTCCACTCTTTTGCCGGGGAAAAGAACGGAGCTGACAGGAAGCTCTGTATCACGATAAACGACAGTGGCGTATAGATAACCAGGGCGGTTATCAACACGACAATACCGCGCGGCAGGCTTTGCCACTTTCTGCGTAATGTATTCATGGGGTATCCCTGGTGTTGCAGCCCGGAAAAATGAACTCAGTCAGATGAACAGACGCGCGACGGCGCACGCCGCCGCGCCAGGACGCTTATTTGGCGGCGGCTGCACGCCATTCTTTGATGTACTCCAGGCGTTTCTTCGGCTGCAGATACTCCAGCAGCGATTCATCAACCGGGATCGGCTTCAGCGCATTGCCGAGGATTTTGGTCAGGCCGTCGATATCGTTTTTGCCTTCGATATCGTTACGAATGGATGGAATGTCCGCCTGATTTGCCAGGATGCTTTGGCCTTTTTCAGACAGCACATAGTCCAGCCACAGTTTTGCCGCATTGCTGTTTTGCGCCTGCTGGCTGATGAACGACACGCGCGACAGCACCAGGGTGTAATCTTTTGGATAGGCTATGCCGAGCGACGGGTCGTTCTTCGCACGCGCTTCAGCGTAAGAACCAAGGATATTGAAGCCGATCAGGTTTTCACCGGAGGAGACCCTCTCCATCATGGTGCCGGTAGACGACTGCACCGCTAAGCCACCTTTGGCAACGTCGGCCAGGGTTTTAAAGTAATTTGGATCGGCCTTGTGATCCTGCACTGAGAGCATAAAACCAAGACCCGATTTCTCAATGTCATAGGTGGTGACTTTACTCTTGAATTTATCCGTCTGGCTGGCAATCAGCTTCGCCAGCGCGGCGTGTGAATCCGGCACGTCACCGGCCGGGATCAGGCGTTTGTTGTAGATAGAGACCACCGGCTCATAGGTGGTGCCGTACGCCTTATCTTTCCAGACCGCCCATTTCGGCAGCTGGCTCTGCTCCGGCGATTTGTACTCCATAGCGTAGTCAGCGGCGAGCTTCAGTCCGGTGTCCATGGACGAGCTCCAGACCACATCACCGCTCCCGCCACCGGAGGCCTGTTCGCTGATAAAACGGTTGTACAGTTCCGTGCTGTTCATGTCGTTATATTCAACTTTGATGCCTGGATACGTTTTTTCGAAGCCTTCGATCAGCGGCCCGGCGGCTTTGGTGTCGGTGGTGGAGTAGATGACAACTTTGCCCTCTTTCGTGGCGGCATCGACAACCTTTTGATACTCAGCCGGATAGCCCTGCGGCAGGGCAGACAGCGCAGAAGCGGAGAACAGGACGGTAGCGGTAATCAGAGAAATTCGGAATGTGTTCGACATTATAGTTAACCTTTTAGTTACATTTGAGGAACTAATTGTCAACATAGCCTATCGGCCTCCACCCACAATAGGGGGAAGCGGGCGATGATTCCGAAGTGTGATTGTCACCGTCGTTTCAGCAATTAACACCATAGAATCCGCGAACGTTTGCTGGCTAATGTTCGCGGATTACGTTTTATCGGGGGCTTTACGGTATAGCCTTCTGGGATGACCGATATTGCCGTACAGCATTTCGACGCTGATTAACCCACTCTCCACGCAGTATTCAAGATAGCGACGCCCCGTGGTTTTGCTGACCCCGACGTTTTCCACGACCTCCTCCACCGACATTGCGCTGTCGGGACGATCGGCAAACAGCCGTTTGATCCGCTCCAGGGTCTGAGGCTCAATGCCCTTCGTCGACGGCGTGTGCGGGGATTCCGCAGCAGGCAGGTTAAACAGGCGATCCAGCGCATGCTGGTCAACGACTTTTACCTGCTGCACGGTGTGGATGAAGCGCATAAAACGCTCCAGCGAGGCGTGCAGGCGCTGGAAAAAGACCGGTTTAATCAGGTAATCAAACGCGCCGCTGCGCATGGCATGGCTGCAGGTCTGCATATCGCTGGCGGCGGTGATGAAAATCACCGAGCACTCATAGCTTTTCAACAGGGGAGTGTCGATTAACTCCACGCCTTTGCCGTCCGGGAGATAGTTATCCAGCAGAATAAGCCGCGGCTGATGCTGGCGAATCAGGCTGCATGCCTGCTCAATCGACGCGGCGATGCCCACCACGTGCAGATGAAAGTTCTGCTCAATATACTCGCGATGCAGCTCCGCCAGGTGCGGCTCATCCTCAACGATCACAACATCAAGTGCTTGGGTCATGCTTTAGCCCATTCGGAATAAATACAGAGAAAATCGTGCCCTGCGGCGTATTGTCGGCAATCTCAATGCTGCCGCCCGCTTTGTTGATATAGCCTGCCACCAGAAACAGGCCGATACCGTGCTCGGTACCCACAATGTCGTTTTCACTGTCCGGCTTGCTGCTGAATCCCTGTCGAAAGATATGCGGCTTCAGCGCATCATCCACCCCGCAGCCCCGGTCGGCCACCTCAATCAGCAGCTCCTGGTTGCGATCGGAAATATAGAGCTCTACCGGCGCGGGGACCGGTGCGGTGAGGGTCGCATCCACGGCGTTATCCAGCAAATTACCAATAATGGACATCAGCTCCGTTTCACTGAGGCGGGACGGCATGCGGGTGAGCTGGCATGCGGGATCAAACTGTAGCTCAACCCCTTTTTCCCGTGCGCTGACATATTTCCCGAGCAGCAGCCCGCATAAGGCCGGAGAGGCAAAATGGGCCGACACGAAGTCCAGCACGCGCTGTGCTCCTTCCGACTGCACCTGGATATAGCGGATCGCTTCGTCATAGTGTTTCATCTGCAACAACCCCACCAGCGTCGCGGTCCAGTTCAGCTGTTCGTGGCGCATAATGCGCAGGTTGTCGGCATAGCGTTTGATCTGGCTGAGCTGGCTGCTGAGGGTATTAATGTCGTTTTTGTCGCGAAAGCTGTATACCCAGCCGCTTTCAACGCCAGGCTCGACCTCAATCGCCACGCGGTTGACGATGACCTCGCGCTGGTTAAGTACCGCAATCTGGTCGTGGCGGCCGCTGCTCACCGAGGCGTAGCGCTGTGTTAAAAACCCCGGCGAGGTTTGCAGAACCTCGTCCAGCGGCTTGCCGATAAGATCTTTTTCACTCCGATGAATATCCAGCATTTCTCGTGCCGCGCGGTTAATTAAAATCAGTTGCTTCTCTTCATTGACGGCAAATACCCCTTCATACATGGCTTCTAACAGCGCCCTTTGCTGCAAAACCAGCTGGGCAATATCTTTCGGCTCAAGTCTGAACATCTGTTTTTTAAGGTTGCGGGTAAACAGCCAGGAGAAAATAAACAGCAGCAGCAGAAGGGCAATCCCGTATAAACCGGCCTGCCAGAGAATGCGGGCGTTAATGTTGGCGATATACGAAGTCAGATAGCCGACCGAGACAATGCCAATCACCTGATGCTGTGCATTGAAGATGGGCGCTTTGCTGCGCAGCGAAACCCCAATCCCGCCCTGACGCACGGAAATAATGGTTTTGCCCTTGAGTACTTCGGCATTATCACCGCCGATCATCGGTAAATTAATGCGCTCCGGGGATTCCGAATGATAAAGATGCTGCTCGTGGGTATCGCCAATCACAATATAGCTGGCGTCACTTTCGGCACGCAGCGGCTGAATTAACCGGGCGATGCCGGGGATATCTCTGGCCGCCACCTTTTCCGCCAGACCCGGCATCAGCGCAATCTCACTGGCCTGAACCCGGGCGCGCTGGCCGAGATCGTGATGGAGCTGCCGGTCAATAAAATGAAACAGGATCGTACCCAGCAGCACTAACAGCAGGCAGGAGAAGCACACCAGCGCTAAAAACAGCTTTACCTGAAAAGAGAGTCTGCGTTTCATTCAACCCGCGCTAGCCTTGGAAAAGGGGATATTTATGGAGCCTGACATGTGCAAATAGTGGACGCAATCCGGTAAGAAAAGAGTTGTGAGCTGGCTTTTCGTTTTCAGCGTGATAGCCATCGGGATCCCGTAAGGCTATGCTTCATTCAGCACGAGAATAATTACAGAGGCAATGTCATGGATAAAGAACTACTGGATGCGGGTTACCGGGCCTATACCGGCGAGAAAATTGACGTGTACTTCAACACCGGGATCTGCAAACACTCAGGTAACTGCGTGCGTGGGAGCGCAAAGCTGTTTAATCTGAAACGTAAACCGTGGATTATTCCTGATGAAGTGGACGTCGAAACGGTTGTACGCGTAATTGATACCTGCCCGAGCGGTGCGCTGAAGTATCGCCAAAAATAAGCGAGGAACCATGGATATTCTGGAAGGCCATAACAAGTTTTACGTGAATGATGCAGACGGAAATCAGGTGGCGGAGATTGTCTTCGTGCCGACCGGCGAGCACCTGAGCATTATTGAGCATACTGATGTCGATCCGAGCCTGAAAGGGCAGGGCGTTGGCAAACAGCTGGTGGCGAAAGTGGTCGAGAAGATGCGCGGTGAGAACCGTAAAATTATTCCGCTGTGTCCGTTTGCGAAACATGAGTTTGATAATACGCGGGAATATGACGATATCCGGGCGTGATTCTCTGTAGGAATGTAGGCCGGGTAAGCGCAGCGCTACCCGGCACAATGTATGGCGGGAACATTAGCCAACAAACATCACCGACACGCACAGCACGCCGACGATCAGCGTCAGCAGGCTGCCAGGGGAGCGGTAAGGCTTCAGAGAAGGGATCAGGTACGTCGACAGCGTCGGCATGATAAACAAAATCATGGCGATAAGCGGGCCGCTGATAGCGTAAATCATCGAAATCGCGTTCGGGTTGATGCAGCAGACCGCGAAGGTAATTAACGACACACCCATAATGGAAATCGCGCGGTTAAAGGCGCGGCTCTTTTTCACACCAACCTGATTGAGCGACGACTTCACGATCTCCGTCGCCCCCTCAATGACCCCAAAATAGGTGCCGAGGAACGATTTCGACATCGCAACAATCGCCACGATTATCCCGGAAATGCCGAGCCATGCGGGAGAAGAGGGCATCATCGACAGTGCTGACAGGATGGTTACCCCTTGCTCTTTGGCGGCCACAATGTAGGACGGCGGAATCGAGAGCAGGCAACTGAAGACAAAGAACAGCACGCTCAGGCAGATAATCAGGTACGCCACCTTCATGATCTTCTTGCATTTATCCATGGCGGCGTCAGCAAACTTCTCGCGACGATCCACGGCAAATGTCGAGATAATCGGGGTATGGCTGAAGGCAAACACCATCACCGGAATGGAAATCCATACCTGATGCAGCGTATGGCGATCAACGGCCATCTGGCTGGTAAGTAGCGAGGGTTGCCAGTTCCCGGTCAGGTAGATCGAGACAAAGAGGAAATAGGCAATCAGCGGGAATACCAGGAAGCCCATCACCTTTATCGTGATATGCCGTCCCATCAGGAAGATCAGATTCAGCACCAGCACCACACCTAAACTGACCAGCACGCGCACGGCGGTATCCACCGTCAGGTGTTTTGCCAGTTGCTCGGTTAACGAGTTGGTGATGGCCACCGCGTAAATCTGCACCACCACAAAGAAGGCGATGAAATAGAGTGTGGTGATCAGATTGCCAATCTTCTTGCCGTAATAGTGCGAGACGGCGCCGGTGATCCCTTCATTGCCTTTTGTTTTTGAAGAGAGAATAAATTGCGCCAGCGCGCGATGCGGCCAGTAGGTTAACGGGTAGGCCACAAGGGCGGTAATAAACAGAACAATAGCGCCTGCAGAGCCCAGCTGAATGGGCAAGAACAGCGTTCCTGCGCCCACGGCCGTGCCATAGAGAGCGAAACTCCAGAGAGTCTCATCTTTTGACCAAATTTTCGACATTAGAGCAACGTTTCAACTATCAAACCATCAGAATGGCGTGCAATTTACCATAGTTATGCTCGTAGAGCGCAGTTGCTTCGTTGGCGTTTGGCCGGAACAGGCGTCCGGCCAGAGAGCATTTAGCCTGCCAGGGCGCGTCGTTGCTGGCGACGCTTAAGGAATTTCTCACGCAGGTTATCGTATGCCCAGTTATAGAACATGGTGTAGGGCAGGAAGAACAGGAAGAAACCTATTTCCAGTGTGAATGCCTGAAGCAAGGTGACGCCCAGCACGGCAGCGACAATCGACACGCCAATCACAATAAATCCACATTCGAACCCCAGGGCGTGCAGCGCACGCACTTTTGCCGTGCGTGTTACCCGCTGGACTGGCCAGAAACGGTCGAAACCGAAGTTATAAATAATGTTCCAGAGCATGGCGGTAGTGGCCAGAATAACGGTCAATCCCCCCATTTCCACTACGGAGCGCTGCATGAGCCACGCGGCCGTAGGGGCGAGGATCGCCGTGGCAATCCCTTCGAAACAGACTGCATGGAAGATCCGCTCCGGCAGTTTACGGTGGAGTGCATCCTGATGTTGCATAGTGTAGACCTCATTAATTCGCCGGTATGGGCGGTGATGCGGCCTATTTTTATCGTTAAAGCTGATATATTAAAGATGGTATCCATCGATAAAGTAGATAGGTTATGCGCTATTCACCTGAAGCCCTTACCGCGTTTGTTGAGGCCGTTGCGGCTGGCTCTTTCTCTGCCGCCGCACGCCGGCTGCGTAAAAGTCAGTCGACGATCAGCACCTCCATTGCCCATCTTGAAGCCGATCTCGGTTTTGAGCTGTTTGACCGCTCGGCGCGTCAGCCGGTGTTAACGGCTCAGGGTGAACAGGTGTTGGGTTATGTGCAGGCCATCCTTGCCGCCAGCACGCGGCTGGATGAACTGGCGGTGTCGCTAACGGCACAAACGGAGGCGCGTCTGACATTTGTCCTTTCCGATACCCTGAACCCGGACGTGCTGGAAGAGATGATGAAGCAGTTTGACGCTCGCTTTCCCCATACGGCGTTCGAATGTCTGATTGGCGAGGAAGAGGATGTGATCGATCTGCTGCAAAAGGCGCGAGCGCAGGTGGGGCTGACGGAAGCGCGGGACAGTTACCCCACCGACATTGGCGTTACCCGCCTGCCGATGCAGACCCGTATGGCAATTTATGTTGCGACCACGCATCCCCTGGCGGGCCAAGCCGAAGTGCAGAGTGACGAGCTGCACGGCTGGCGCGAACTGCGGCTTAGCACCTATCTGGAACGCGAGGCTGAAATTGCGCGAGGACCCGTCTGGTCAGCACCGAATTACCTGTTACTCTTGAGTATGGCAGTGCAGGGATTCGGCTGGTGCGTGTTGCCGTGCGCGCTGGTGGATGAATTTGCCGCCGCGAAATCCCTTGTTCAGCTCAATGTGCCTGGCTGGCCAAGGGCGATCGGCATCGATCTGCTGTGGAATAAACGATCCCCTCCCGGCGTTGCCGGAAGCTGGCTGCGGCAGTATCTGCAGGATGTCCGTTAATCCTTGTGATTAAACTCACTATTTTTAAACAATTAAGATAATTGCCAGTAACAATCCTCTACTATCGTCATGTCATTTAACACAGAGGTCGTGATGAAAGATGTCGTCATAGTGGGTGCGTTGCGTACAGCTATCGGCTGTTTTCAGGGAGCGCTCGCGCGTCACTCGGCGGTTGACCTGGGCAGCGTGGTGGTCAAAGCGCTGGTGGAACGTAGCGGGGTCGCCGCACACGAAATTGATGAGGTGATCCTGGGGCAGGTTCTCACTGCCGGAGCCGGGCAAAACCCTGCGCGCCAGGCGGCCCTGAAAGGCGGTCTGCCCAACACCGTATCCGCCATCACCATCAACGACGTCTGTGGTTCAGGACTCAAAGCGCTTCATCTCGCTACGCAAGCCATTCAATGCGGTGAAGCGGATGTGGTTATTGCTGGCGGACAAGAGAATATGAGCCGTGCGCCGCACGTTCTCACCGACAGTCGTACCGGCGCGCAGTTAGGTAACAGTCAGTTGCTCGACAGCCTGGTGCATGACGGGCTGTGGGATGCGTTCAATGACTATCATATGGGCGTGACGGCGGAAAACCTGGCGCGCGAGTACGGTATCAGCCGTGAATTGCAGGATGCTTACGCGCTCAGTTCCCAGCAAAAGGCGCGTGCTGCGATTGATTCTGGTCGTTTTCGCGACGAGATTGTCCCGGTCAGCACGCAGCGTCAGAACGGCGAGGTGGTTGTCGTGGATACTGACGAACAGCCGCGCACTGACGCCAGTGCTGAAGGCCTGGCAAGACTCAATCCTGCGTTTGAAACCCAGAGCTCGGTCACGGCGGGCAATGCCTCTTCCATTAACGACGGCGCCGCAGCCGTTATGATGATGAGTGAAAGCAAAGCCCTGGAGCTGGATCTCCCTGTCCTGGCCCGTATCAAGGCGTTTGCCAGCGTGGGTGTTGATCCGGCACTGATGGGGATCGCACCCGTCTACGCTACCCGTCGCTGTCTGGATCGCGCAGGGTGGCAACTCTCCGATGTGGATCTGATTGAAGTGAACGAAGCGTTTGCCGCGCAGGCGATCTCCGTCGGCAAAATGCTGGAGTGGGATCCGCTGCGGGTCAACGTAAACGGTGGAGCCATTGCGCTGGGTCACCCTATCGGGGCGTCCGGTTGCCGGATACTGGTTTCACTGGTCCACGAAATGAAAAAACGCAATGCCCGCAAAGGGATAGCAACTCTCTGTATAGGCGGCGGGCAAGGGGTGGCGCTGGCCATCGAACGCTAATCTTTCCTGATTAATGAAACCTCCTCCGGGAGGTTTTTTTTATCCTCCCTTCATTCCCATACCTCTTAACCGTGATCCGGGTGTCATTTTCGTTATAAACAAATTAAAAAATGAAACGTTGTTTTGAATTTAATTGAAAAGCCTATTTTATGCCGATAGTATGTGTTCATCATGAAAACGGAACGTTGTTTCGTTTATTTTCTTCTTTTGGGCATGACCACATCTGGAGGTTACCGTGGACGTCAGACAAAGCATTCACAGTGCGCACGCCAAAACGCTGGATACGCAGGAGCTGCGCAGTGAGTTTTTAGTTGAGCAGGTGTTCGAGGCCGACAAGTACACCATGGTCTACAGCCATATCGACCGCATTATTGTCGGCGGCATTATGCCGGTGGCAAAAACCGTCTCCGTGGGCGGAGAAGTGGGTAAACAGCTGGGCGTGAGCTATTTTCTGGAGCGTCGTGAGCTGGGGGTGATTAATATCGGCGGGCCGGGCACGATTACTGTGGACGGCCAGTGCTTCGAGATTGGTCACCGCGATGCGCTGTACGTCGGTAAAGGGGCGAAAGAGGTGGTCTTTGCCAGCATCGACGGCGGTAAGCCCGCGAAGTTTTACTATAACTGCGCCCCTGCGCATACCTCATACCCGACCAAAAAAGTGACGCCTGAGGACGCAGCGCCCGTAACGCTGGGCGATAACCTCACCAGCAACCGTCGCACCATCAATAAATATTTCGTTCCGGATGTGCTGGAAACCTGCCAGCTCAGCATGGGGCTGACTGAACTGGCTCCGGGCAACCTGTGGAATACCATGCCGTGCCATACCCATGAACGCCGCATGGAAGTCTACTTCTACTTCAACATGGACGACGATGCCTGCGTGTTCCACATGATGGGGCAGCCGCAGGAGACGCGCCATATCGTCATGCATAACGAGCAGGCGGTGATTTCACCAAGCTGGTCTATTCACTCTGGCGTAGGGACCAAAGCCTATACCTTCATCTGGGGTATGGTCGGCGAAAACCAGGTCTTCGATGACATGGACCACGTTGCTGTTAAGGATCTGCGCTAGTCGCGGGCAGTTAAGTATCTATCTGCCTGTTGGTGACAGGCGCTGAAGAGTAAGGAACTAACATGATTCTGGATGCATTTTCTCTGCAGGGCAAAGTGGCGGTGGTTTCCGGTTGCGACACCGGCCTGGGTCAGGGGATGGCGTTAGGTCTGGCGGAAGCGGGTTGTGACATCGTCGGGATTAATATCGTTGAACCCACAGAAACGATTGAGCGCGTGACTGCGCTAGGGCGTCGTTTTCTTAGCCTGACTGCCGACCTGCGTAAAATTGACGGCATTCCGCAACTGCTTGAGCGCGCGGTGGCGGAATGGGGCCATATTGATATTCTGGTCAACAACGCGGGTCTGATCCGTCGTGAAGACGCGATTAATTTCAGCGAGACTGACTGGGACGACGTCATGAACCTGAATATTAAGAGCGTATTCTTTATGTCTCAGGCGGCGGCAAAGCACTTCATCGCGCAGGGAAAAGGCGGCAAGATCATTAACATCGCCTCGATGCTCTCCTTCCAGGGCGGCATCCGCGTGCCGTCTTATACGGCGTCAAAAAGCGCGGTGATGGGCGTGACCCGTCTGCTGGCGAACGAGTGGGCGCAGCACAATATCAACGTCAACGCGATTGCCCCGGGCTACATGGCCACCAATAACACCCAGCAGCTGCGTGCGGACGAAGAACGCAGTGCGGCCATTCTGGAGCGTATCCCGGCCGGGCGCTGGGGTCTGCCGAGTGACCTGATGGGGCCGGTTGTGTTTCTGGCCTCCTCAGCCTCGGACTACATCAATGGTTATACCATTGCGGTGGATGGCGGCTGGCTGGCACGATAACGTCGCTTCTGACAAAACCTCTGCGCTTCAGCGGAGGTTTTTTTTGCTTAAAAATTGTCAAAATCCATATCGATAAACACGAAAAATCCATACTGAAAAATGATAAATGACCGCTGTCACACTTTAATTCCTGAAAAATTAACGCATTAGTAAAATATTGTGATTATTCAGGATTAGTTGAAATTGTAATGTCCATCACAGATCGCTATGCCATAGCGAAATCATCCATATCTTCGCGAATTCCAGCCTGACACTTTTCCGCGCTTTCTCGTAATTTCACTTAACAAATTTTGCTGTTGAGGCAGGAAAAATATGACATCTATCAATGACTCTACCCTGATGCCCGCTGCGCTGCGCGATACCCGACGCATGAACCAGTTTGTCTCCATTGCGGCAGCTGTAGCGGGTTTGCTGTTCGGCCTGGATATCGGCGTCATCGCCGGGGCGCTGCCGTTTATTACCGATCATTTTACGTTGAGTAATCGCCTGCAGGAGTGGGTGGTGAGCAGCATGATGCTTGGTGCGGCTATCGGTGCGCTGTTTAACGGCTGGCTTTCGTTCCGCCTCGGGCGCAAATACAGCCTGATGGTCGGCGCCGTCCTGTTTGTTGCGGGGTCGATTGGCTCTGCATTTGCGACCAACGTAGAGGTGCTGCTGCTTTCCCGCGTGCTGCTCGGCGTGGCAGTGGGGATCGCATCCTACACGGCACCGCTTTATCTCTCTGAGATGGCAAGTGAGAATGTGCGCGGCAGGATGATCAGTATGTATCAGCTGATGGTGACGCTGGGCATCGTGCTGGCGTTCCTGTCCGATACGTACTTCAGCTACAGCGGCAACTGGCGCGCCATGCTCGGCGTGCTGGCGCTGCCTGCGGTGGTGCTGATTGTACTAGTGATCTTCCTGCCCAATAGCCCGCGCTGGCTGGCGCAAAAAGGGCGTCACGTCGAGGCGGAAGAGGTGCTGCGGATGCTGCGCGATACTTCTGAAAAAGCGCGTGAAGAGCTGAACGAAATCCGCGAAAGCCTGAAGCTGAAGCAGGGGGGCTGGGCGCTGTTTAAGATCAACCGCAACGTGCGCCGCGCGGTGTTCCTCGGCATGTTGCTGCAGGCGATGCAGCAGTTCACCGGGATGAACATCATCATGTACTACGCGCCACGCATCTTCAAAATGGCCGGTTTTACCACCACTGAGCAGCAGATGATTGCCACGCTGGTGGTGGGGCTCACCTTTATGTTCGCCACTTTTATTGCGGTATTCACCGTCGATAAAGCCGGGCGTAAACCGGCGCTGAAAATTGGCTTTAGCGTGATGGCTCTCGGTACGCTGATCCTCGGCTACTGCCTGATGCAGTTTGATAACGGCACGGCCTCAAGCGGTCTTTCCTGGCTTTCTGTCGGGATGACCATGATGTGTATTGCCGGTTACGCGATGAGCGCCGCACCTGTGGTGTGGATCCTGTGCTCCGAAATTCAGCCGCTCAAATGCCGTGACTTTGGGATCACCTGTTCCACCACCACCAACTGGGTGTCGAACATGATCATTGGTGCGACCTTCCTGACGCTGCTGGATGCCATTGGCGCTGCGGGAACCTTCTGGCTCTACACGGTGCTGAACGTGGCGTTTATTGGCGTGACCTTCTGGCTGATTCCGGAAACCAAAGGTGTGACGCTGGAACATATTGAACGCAAACTGATGGCCGGGGAAAAACTGCGTAATATCGGCGTGTAATGTAAATGCCGGGGGGCCCTACGTTTACTGGGCCTGCGTGGGCAAAATGTAGGCCGGGTAAGCGCTAGCGCCACCCGGCTTTTTTTTAGCTCGATAATTAACAAGAGCAATGTCGTAAATAACTACCAACTTTGATAGCAAGCACACACATAGCCGATTCTTGCGTTCAGATTATTCTTATTTCCTAGTATTATCTGAACACTGAATTCACCAGGCAGAACTTTACTGCAATCGCAACAGAAGAACGGCTATGTCAGCAATGGATTTCAAAAAAAATACGGATCTCGATTTTCCCTCATATGCTACCCCCGCAATCTCTCCAAAAGAGATCGACCTTCTGGGTCTGTTAGATGTTCTGCTTGCCGCGAAAAAACGCATCGTCACCATCGTCTTTATCTTTGCGCTGGCAGGTCTGGCTATTGCGTTTATGTTGCCGCAAAAATGGACCAGTAAAGCGGTGATCACCCCGGCAGAGCAGACGCAGTGGAACCCGCTGCGCCAGATGATGGTTGCGCTGCAGGTTCTGGATGTGAAGGCGCAGGTGACACGTTCGGAAATCTTTGACCTGTTTATCAAAAAATTCCAGTCGCAGTCATTGCTCAAAGAGTATTTGACCTCTTCCCCTTACGTCATGTCACAGCTCGAAGAGGTTGAGGTTGACGCGCTTGAACTGCACCGTGCGGTCGTCAATATTGCGGAAAGAATGAAAGCGGTGAATGACGCACAGGCAAAAGATGCGGATAAAGTGCCTTATGTCTCCTGGACTCTGAGCTTCACGGCACCGAAAGCCAGTGATGCGCAAACCGTACTGGAGGGGTATATCAATTATATCGCGGCGGTTGTTGAAAAAGAGACAGTGCAAAATATCCGTAACCAGATCGCCCTGAGGACGAATGAGGTAGAGCAGCAGCTGAGGCTAGACCGTGTTCGCCTGACCAATATTCACAATACTAACCTGCAGCGGCTGAATTATTCGCTGGAAGTGGCGAATGCCGCGGGCATTAAGAAGCCAGTCTACAGCAGCGGGCAGGCGGTAAAAGATGACCCGGATTACTCCGTTGCGCTCGGTGCCGACGGAATTGCGCAAAAGCTGCAGATTGAAAAAAATCTCAAAGATGTGACGGAGCTGAACGCGGACTTCCAGAACCGGGAATACTATCTGGCGCAGCTGAAAAATCTCTCCTTTGCAGACGTTAAGCTTGAACCCTTCAGGTATCAGCTTTCTCCGTCTTTGCCGGTGAAAAAAGACGGTCCGGGCAAACCTCTGATTGTAATTCTGGCGGCACTCCTGGGCGGGCTCTTTGCCTGCGGTAGCGTGTTGCTGCGTGAAGCGATGCTCTCCCGTCATCCGCTGTCAGAGCCGTTGACACAATAAACGCAGGGTTTAAAAAGGCGCTGAATACAGCGCCTTTTTTTATGGGCGTCGGTTGTGTTAAAAGAGATACCAGAGATAAGGAGAGATAATGAAAACGATCGGCCTGATAGGTGGGATGAGCTGGGAATCGACAATCCCTTATTACCGCCTGATTAACGAAGGGGTAAAGCAGCGTCTGGGCGGACTGCATTCTGCGAGTCTGCTGCTGCACAGCGCTGATTTCCATGAAATTGAAGCCTGTCAGTCGAGCGGAGAGTGGGATAAAGCCGGTGAAATACTGGCGGATGCCGCGCTGGGGCTGGAGCGTGCGGGGGCGCAGGGCATTTTGCTGTGTACCAATACGATGCACAAAGTCGCATCGCACATTGAAGCACGCTGTTCGCTGCCATTCCTGCACATCGCCGATGCTACAGGACGTGCTATTCGCTCGTCGGGGATGTCGCGCGTGGCATTGCTCGGCACGCGCTACACCATGGAGCAGGATTTCTATCGCGGGCGTTTGCACAGCGAGTTCGGCATCGAAAGCCTGATACCGGATGAGAAAGACCGGGCGCGCCTCAATCAGATTATCTTCGAAGAACTGTGCCTGGGTACCTTCAGCGAGCCTTCCCGGGCGTATTACGTCAGCGTGATTGAAAAGCTGGCGCAGCAGGGGGCTGAAGGGGTGATCTTCGGCTGCACGGAGATCGGCCTGCTGGTGCCTGCAGAGCGAAGCCCGGTCCCGGTCTTTGATACCGCCGCCATTCACGCCGCCGATGCCGTGGAGTTTATGCTCTCATAATGGGTTTTGCCGTTCAGGTAAGCGAAGCGCCACCTGGCGGGCGTGCTCCATTAAGTGTTCGGTGAATGTGTCCACCAGCGCGGAGGCCGGACGGTGTAGCGGGCGGATCAGGCTCACGGTGAACGGAACGGATAGGCTAAACGGGCGAATCACGATATCGCTCCCGGCGTAATCCAGCGCCGTGAGCGGGTTAACGACCGCGACGCCGACGCCCGCCCGCACCATTGCACATATTGACGCCGCGCTGTGCGTTTCCACTACCATCCGCCGTTTCACCTGATGCTCAGCAAAAAGCGTATCCAGCAGCTGCCGGTAGCTGTCGGTTTGCGACAGGCTAATATAGTTCTCCCCGTGGAAATCCTCTGGTGCAATCACTGTCTTACCGGCGAGTCGGTGCCCGGCGGGCAAAACGCACACTTCATCTAAAGAAAGTAATTCCGTGCGTGTCGTTCCCGCAGGCGTGGAGAGCGTTTCGGTCAGGCCCAAATCATGACGCTGTGCTGAAAGCCACTCTTCAAGCAGGGGGGACTCCTGCGGCACGATGGTGAGATTGACCTCCGGATAGCGGGCCAGAAAAGGCTGAAGCAGGGTCGGTAAAAAAGACTGAGAGAAAACCGGAAGACAGACAATCGACAGCTCGCCCTGACGAAACTCGCGCAGACTTTCCGCCGCACTGACAATTCTGTCCAGCCCGTACCAGGAGCGTTGGACTTCCTCAAACAGGCGCAACCCCTGCACCGTTGGGTGAAGTCTTCCTCGGGTGCGCTCGAACAGTTTCAGTTCCAGTACCTTTTCGAAGCGCGCCAGCTCGCGGCTGACCGTCGGCTGCGACGTATGCAGCATCTGCGCGGCTTCGGTGAGATTGCCGGTGGTCATCACAGCGTGAAAAATCTCTATATGTCGTAAATTCACAGCGGGCATAGGGCACCTGAAAGCAGAGAACTGTCCATATCATTTTTGCATAGACTCACGATAAAACGATATTTTTTATTCTCCTTCCGCTGTGGCGTAATCATGAAAAATGAATTTATCCGGAGAAGACCATGCCACGCCCGCTCAATCAAACTGATACCGATTTAAATGCCGAAAACTTGCTCCGCCTGCCCGCCGAGTTTGGTTGCCCGGTATGGGTCTACGACGCGCAGATCGTTCGCGAGAAGATCGCGGCCCTGCATCAGTTTGACGTGGTGCGTTTTGCCCAGAAGGCCTGCTCCAATATTCACATCCTGCGTCTGATGCGTGAGCAGGGGGTCAAGGTTGACTCTGTCTCGCTGGGTGAAATCGAACGTGCGCTGGCGGCCGGATTTGATCCGAAAACCGATCCAGACGCGATTGTATTTACTGCGGATCTGATTGACGACGCCACGCTGGCGCGCGTGCATGAACTACAGGTGCCGGTGAATGCCGGTTCGGTGGATATGCTGGAGCAGCTGGGTCAGGTTTCACCAGGTCATCGCGTCTGGCTGCGTGTGAATCCGGGTTTCGGTCACGGTCATAGCCAAAAAACGAACACCGGCGGCGAAAACAGCAAGCACGGCATCTGGTATGCCGACATGCCAGCCGCGCTTGACGTGTTGCAGCGTTACAACCTGAAGCTGGTGGGTATTCACATGCACATTGGCTCTGGCGTGGATTACGGCCATCTGGAGCAGGTTTGCGGAGCGATGGTGCGCCAGGTTGTCGATTTTGGCCAGGATCTTGAGGCGATCTCCGCCGGGGGCGGGCTTTCCATTCCTTACCGCGAAGGAGAGGAGGCGATCGACACCGATCACTATTACGGCCTGTGGAGCGCCGCGCGTGACCAAATCGCCGCCCACCTCGGTCATGCCGTGAAGCTGGAAATTGAGCCGGGTCGTTTCCTGGTGGCCGAAGCCGGTGTGCTGGTGGCGCAGGTCCGCAGCGTCAAAGAGATGGGCTCCCGCCACTTCGTATTGATTGACGCGGGCTTTAACGACCTGATGCGTCCATCGATGTACGGCAGCTATCATCACATTACCGCGCTGGCCGCTGATGGCCGCGATTTAACGCATGCGCCGCGCCGCGAGACGGTTGTCGCAGGCCCGCTGTGTGAATCGGGGGACGTATTCACTCAGCAGGAAGGTGGAAAAGTGGAAACCCGCGCGCTGCCAGAGGTGAAGCCGGGCGATTACCTGGTGCTGCACGACACCGGGGCGTACGGGGCGTCGATGTCCTCGAACTACAACAGCCGCCCGCTGCTGCCGGAAGTACAGTTTGATAACGGCAAAGCGCAGTTGATCCGTCGTCGTCAGACCATTCAGGAACTGCTGGCTTTAGAACTCATCTGAGTAAAGTACGGCCCGGTGGTGACCGAATCGCGTAATACCAGCGTGCCGGTAAACGGCGGGATCGCATCGACCGGCTGGTTTTTTGCCAGCCGGATCGCCTGATCGATGGCCGTAATAATCATGTTATCTATTGGCAGATAAACCGATGAAAGCGCAGGCTCCAGCCACTTCGCGCTTGGGGCATCGTCAAAACCGAACAGGGAGATATCCTGCGGGATCTTGAGTCCTGCCTGGTGCAACGCTTTGGACGCACCCAGTGCCATATCATCGTTACAGGCAAACAGGGCGCTAAACGGCACGCCGTCGGCAATCAGCTCCTTGCACAGCTCATAGCCTCTCGTCATTCCGGCATCACCGTACTTAATTCGACGCTCGTCCAGGCGAATACCGTGCTTTTCCAGCGCTTTGCGATAGCCCATCAGCCGCGCTTTACCCGTGGGCGTGTGGATAGGGACGGTAATACAGGCGATCTCCCGATGGCCCTGATTGATCAGGTAATCCACTGCTTTAAACGCGGCATCCTGCTGTTCGAAGAACACGCAGCGATCCGGAGCCTGACTGACTTCACGGTTGATGACCACCAGCGGCGTTTGCACGGTATTCATCAGTTTGATGATCGCCTTTTCGCTCATATAGCGCGTGTAAAGCACGATGGCATCACACTGACGATCGGCCAGCATTTGCACCGCCTGTTCTTCCTGTTCCGGCGCGTCGTGACCGTCGGTGACAATCAGCTGTTTGCCGTGGGTTTCGGTCTGCCGCGACGCCTGCTGCAGAAGGCGCCCAAAATAAAAGCCGTCGAAGGTGGAGACGACCAGACCAATGCTGTTGCTGGTCTGGTTAGCCAGTGAGCGCGCGAGAAAGTTGGGGCGGTAGCCCAGCTCTTCCATCGCAGCAAAGACCTGCTGACGCGTACTCTCTTTAACCTGACCCGTGCCGTTCAGCACGCGCGAGACGGTAGCCTTCGACACGCCCGCACGCAGTGAGACATCCAGCATTGTTGCCATTCTACATTCCTGCTTCCACGTAATGCCCTGCAGTTTAACACAGACCTGACGGCGTATAAGCGATGCGGGAAGGGCAAAACTTCTGCCACGATCACGCTTTTTGGTAACGATTCGCCTGGCCCCTCAGAAGTAAAACGTAATAGTCTGACTCTGGTAAAATAATCGACAGACCGGGCTGTAGGCGTCAGGCTAGCCCATTAATAAGAACACCCAGGTGAAACGTGAAAAAGAGTGTCATCCTCCCGCTTTATGAAGCCCCGCAGTATGCGGAGCAGGTTACCGACTGGATATGGCAGGCGTTTGGCGAGGGGCTCCCACGGGCATTTTTCCACAGCATCGTTGAGCACAGCCAGGCGCCGGGGGCACTGCCGTTGACGTTTATCGCTTTAGAAGACCAACAGCTTCTCGGCACGGTGGGCCTCTGGCGCTGCGATTTGATTACCCGACAGGATCTCTGTCCGTGGCTGGCGGCGCTCTACGTTGATGAGGCGGCGCGCGGTAAGGGACTGGCAGGTAAGTTACAGCAACACGTTATCGCCTTTGCCGCACAGGCCGGATACGACGAACTCCATCTCTGGTCTGCCTGCCGTGACTTCTATGAACGTTACGGCTGGCAGTACATTGGCGATGGGCTGGAGTATCCCGATAAAACGGTACATCTGTACCGTTATTCGCTTTGCGCTTCAGCAGGCGACGCAACGGAGTGACGGCGCACTAAGGTTGGGCTGAAGAGATGGGTAATTTCCGGTGGCTGGCGTTGCTCGGCCAGTGCTAACGCCAGCTCGGCAGCCTGTGTGGCCATCGTGATGATAGGGTAACGCACGGTGGTCAGGCGCGGGCGCACATAGCGAGAGACCAGCACATCATCAAAGCCAATCAGCGAGATTTCTGCCGGGACCTCAATCCCGTTATCATTCAATACCCCCATTGCGCCAGCGGCCATCGAGTCGTTATAGCTGGCCACTGCCGTGAAGTTCCGTCCGCGGCCCAGCAGTTCCGTCATAGCCTGTTCGCCACCGCTCTCATCCGGTTCACCATAGGCCACCAGACGGTCATTACAGGGCAGACCGTTTTCGCGCAGGGCATCGTAGTAGCCCTGAAGACGATCTTCTGCGTCAGAAATAGGGTGGTTGGAACAGAGATAGCCAATCCGCGTATGTCCCTGTTGAATCAGATGACGGGTAGCAAGCCAGGCGCCGTAGCGGTCGTCGAGAGCCACACAGCGTTTTTCAAATCCAGGAATAATGCGGTTGATGATGACCATGCCGGGCATCTGCTTCATCAGGTGGATCAGTTCGGCATCCGGGATCATTTTGGCGTGAACCACCAGAGCTGCGCAGCGGTGGCGGATAAGCTGTTCGATCGCCTGGCGCTCTTTTTGCTCATTATGATAGCCATTGCCGATCAGTAAAAAGTTACCCGTCTGATAAGAGACCTGTTCAACCGCCTTCACCATAGCGCCGAAAAAGGGGTCGGAGACATCACCCACCACCAGACCAATGGTTTCAGTGGACTGCTGGGCGAGCGCGCGAGCATTGGCGTTGGGGTGATAGTTCAGGGTTTCCATGGCGCTTTGTACCGCCTGGCGTGATGCGTCGCTGGCTTTGGGGGAATCATTAATCACGCGGGAGACGGTGGCAACCGAAACACCGGCCAGACGAGCCACATCCTTTATTGTCGCCATTTATAACCTTCTTATTAGGGGTAAGCGTTTACACACCAAATAGTGTTGCGGAAAAGTGGCGTGCATTCAAGGGGCACCGATTTCCCCTCACTACAAACGTGACGCAGAACACCCCTGATCGTGTAATCGTTACACGCGCAGTCATGTCAGAAGACGGTGAATCTGAACCTTTGGTTACACTTTGCCTCAGGCTGTTGCGATTGTCCGGTGGCGATGACGTTAAAGAGGTTGATAGAGTCGAGATCCCAGAGGTATTGATAGGTGGAATCAACTCCGGTTGATTAACACGACTTACACCAGCCTGCGTTTTTACGCAGGTTTTTTTTTGCCTGATAGTTCAACCTGTAACAGCAAAAGAGAATATTCACACCTGGTTGCACTTCGGCTCATTCCCTTGCGTTTTCCTGCTGGCGAAGCGCAGGGGCAACGGCCACAATCAAGATCCCAGAGGTATTGATTGGTGAGAATTCTTAGTACGTTTTCGTACTCATCTCTTGCACCAACCTGCGCGGATGCGCAGGTTTTTTTTTGCCTCCACTTTTGCTGTCGCTCCCATACCACTTCTCGTGTAATCTGCCACCATTTACTGTCAACCCTCCACACTGTCTGGCAAAGGGAGTTGAGATGCTATTTGGGTTCTTCCGTACACTTTTCCGTATTCTTTTTCGCATCCGCGTCACTGGCGATGCCCAGGCGCTTCGCGGCGAACGCGTTCTCATCACACCAAATCATGTTTCCTTTATTGATGGCATCCTGCTGGCGCTGTTTTTGCCCGTGCGTCCGGTGTTTGCGGTGTATACCTCCATCAGCCAGCAGTGGTATATGCGCTGGCTCACGCCGCTGATTGACTTCGTGCCGCTCGATCCCACCAAACCGATGATGATTAAACATCTGGTACGTCTGGTTGAGCAGGGGCGTCCGGTGGTCATTTTCCCGGAAGGGCGCATTTCAGTGACCGGCTCGCTAATGAAAATCTATGACGGCGCGGGATTTGTCGCGGCGAAGTCAAAAGCGACCGTGGTGCCACTGCGTATCGAAGGCGCAGAGCTGAGCCACTTCAGCCGCCTGAAAGGGCTGGTGAAGCAGCGTCTGTTCCCAAAAATTACCCTGCATATTCTGCCGCCAACGTCGTTACCGATGCCCGATGCACCGCGTGCCCGCGATCGCCGTAAAATTGCCGGAGAAATGCTGCACCAGATTATGATGGAAGCGCGAATGGCCGTTCGTCCGCGCGAAACGCTGTATGAATCTCTGCTTTCGGCACAGTATCGCTATGGTGCCAGGAAAAACTGTATTGAAGACATCAATTTCACGCCTGACACATATCGCAAACTGCTGACCAAGACCCTGTTTGTGGGCCGCATTCTTGAAAAATACAGTAAGAAGGGTGAAAAGATTGGCCTGATGCTGCCTAACGCGGGCATCAGCGCAGCGGTGATTTTTGGTGCGGTGTCCCGCGGCCGTATTCCGGCAATGATGAACTACACGGCGGGTGTAAAAGGGCTGACCAGTGCCATCACTGCGGCCCAAATCAACACCGTTTTTACCTCTCGCCAGTTCCTGGATAAAGGCAAGCTGTGGCATCTGCCGGAGCAGCTGACTCAGGTTCGCTGGGTCTTCCTGGAAGATCTGAAGGCGGACGTGACGACGGGCGACAAGCTGTGGATTTTCGCTCACCTGCTGATGCCCCACCTGGCACAGGTTAAACAGCAGCCGGAAGATGACGCGATTATCCTCTTTACCTCCGGTTCGGAAGGCAACCCGAAAGGCGTCGTCCACAGCCACAAGAGTATTCTCGCGAACGTTGAACAGATCAAAAGCATTGCTGACTTTACCGCCAGTGACCGTTTTATGTCTGCGTTGCCGCTGTTCCACTCCTTTGGTCTGACGGTGGGGCTGTTTACGCCGCTGCTGACCGGCGCAGAAGTGTTCCTATATCCCAGCCCGCTGCATTACCGCATTGTGCCGGAGCTGGTGTATGACCGTAACTGCACCGTCCTGTTTGGGACCTCAACCTTCCTGGGTAACTATGCGCGTTTCGCTAATCCATATGATTTCTATCGTGTGCGTTATGTGGTGGCGGGGGCGGAAAAACTGCAGGAGAGCACGCGTCAGATCTGGCAGGACAAGTTTGGCCTGCGCATTCTTGAAGGCTATGGCGTTACGGAGTGCGCACCCGTCGTCTCCATCAACGTGCCGATGGCGGCGAAGCCGGGTACGGTTGGCCGAATTCTGCCGGGAATGGATGCGCGTCTGCTGGCGGTACCGGGCATTGAGGACGGTGGCCGCCTGCAGCTGAAAGGACCAAACGTGATGAACGGTTACCTGCGCGTGGAAAACCCGGGCGTGCTGGAAGCGCCAACGGCGGAAAACGTGAACGGTGAGGTCGAAACCGGCTGGTACGACACCGGTGATATCGTTCGCTTCGACGAGCAGGGCTTTGTGCAGATTCAGGGGCGTGCAAAACGCTTCGCCAAAATCGCCGGTGAAATGGTCTCTCTGGAGATGGTTGAGCAGCTGGCGACGGCGGTGTCCGCGGATAAGATGCACGCGACGGTGGTGAAGAGTGATGCCAGCAAAGGCGAGGCGCTGGTCCTGTTTACCACCGACAGTGAGCTGAAGCGCGACAGGTTACTTAGCCATGCGCGTGAGCATGGCATTCCCGAGCTGGCGGTACCGCGCGATATTCGTTACCTGAAACACCTTCCGGTACTGGGTAGCGGTAAGCCTGACTTTGTGACCCTGAAAGGCATGGTTGAAGAGGCGGAACAGCAAAATGCGTGAGTCAGTGCACACTAACACATCGCTTAGGTCTAAAGGCATGATGGCAGTGATTGCCGCGCAGTTTCTCTCTGCGTTCGGCGATAACGCGCTGTTGTTTGCCACCCTGGCGCTGCTGAAGGCCGAGTTTTACCCTGACTGGAGCCAGCCGATCCTGCAGATGGTGTTTGTGGGCGCTTACATTATCTTCGCGCCGTTTGTAGGGCAGGTGGCGGACAGTTTCCCCAAAGGCCGGGTGATGATGTTTGCCAACGGTCTGAAGCTGCTGGGGGCTGCCAGCATTTGCTTTGGTTTCAATCCGTTTATTGGCTACACGCTGGTGGGCATTGGTGCTGCCGCCTACTCACCGGCGAAATATGGCATCCTCGGAGAGCTGACCACGGGTGATAAGCTGGTGAAAGCCAACGGCCTGATGGAGTCGTCTACTATCGCCGCTATCCTGCTCGGCTCCGTCGCGGGCGGTGTTCTGGCCGACTGGCATGTCCTGGCGGCGCTGGGCGTCTGTGCGGTGGTGTATGGCGGTGCGGTCGTGGCTAACCTGTTTATTCCGAAGCTGCCGGTAGCCCGTCCAGGACAATCCTGGCGCTTCAAACCGATGACCGGCAGTTTCTTTAATGCCTGCCGCGTGCTCTGGCGTAACGGTGAAACACGTTTCTCTCTGATGGGCACTAGTATGTTCTGGGGCGCAGGCGTCACGCTGCGCTTCCTGCTGGTGCTGTGGGTGCCGGTGGCGCTGGGCATTACCGACAATGCGACGCCGACCTATCTTAACGCGATGGTGGCGATCGGCATTGTTGTTGGCGCGGGCGCGGCGGCGAAGCTGGTGACGCTCGAAACGGTGGCACGCTGCATGCCTGCGGGGATCCTCATTGGCGTCGCGGTGCTCCTTTTCTCGCTACAGCATGCGTTATTGCCTGCTTATGCTCTACTGATCCTGATTGGTATTCTGGGTGGTTTCTTCGTGGTACCGCTCAACGCGTTACTGCAGGAGCGCGGCAAGCAGACTGTTGGGGCGGGAAATGCCATTGCGGTGCAAAATCTGGGTGAAAACCTGGCGATGCTGTTAATGCTGGGGCTCTACTCGCTGGCGGTGAAAGTCGGTGTGCCAGTGGTGGGAATTGGCGTCGGGTTTGGTGCGCTGTTTGCGCTGGCGATTGCCGCATTATGGCTTTGGCAGCGTCGCCGTTGATTTATGCGGTCTGATGCCCTCACCCCGGCCCTCTCCCACGGGAGAGGGTGCGAACACTAAAAACGGCAACGTGCGTTGCCGTTTTGCATTTATTACGGTGCAGGATACGTATAAACCTGATGCACCGCTTCAATCTCCGCTAATACCTCTTCACTCAGGTCCAGATGGAAACTCTCAATATTGGTTTTCAGCTGTTCCAGTGTGGTTGCCCCCAGCAGAGTACTGGCCACAAACGGCTGACGGCGCACGAAGGCCAGCGCCATCTGTGCGGGGTCAAGACCGTGACGCTTTGCGATATCCACATAGGCCGCAACGGCTTTCTGTGTCTGCTCGCCGCTGTAGCGGGTAAAGCGGCTAAAGAGGGTATTACGCGCCCCGGCCGGTTTTGCGCCGTTCAGGTATTTCCCCGCCAGCGTGCCAAAACCGAGGCAGGAATAGGCGAGCAGTTCCACCTCTTCATATTGTGTCACTTCCGCCAGGCCAACTTCGTAGCTGCGGTTAAGCAGGCTGTAGGGGTTTTGAATGGTGACGATGCGCGGCAGATCGTGTTTATCCGCCAGGTGCAGATAGCGCATCACGCCAAAGGCCGTTTCGTTAGACACGCCAATGTAGCGGATTTTCCCCGCGCGCTGGCATTCGGTCAGCGCTTCCAGCGTTTCCAGCAGCGTAACGGCGGGAGCGCTCTCATTCCAGTTGTAGCCAAGCTTACCGAAACAGTTGGTTGGACGCTGTGGCCAGTGGACCTGGTACAGATCAAGATAGTCGGTTTGCAGGCGCTTCAGGCTGGCATCCAGCGCGGCGCGGATATTTTTGCGATCGAGGATTTGGTTTGGGCGGATCCCGGCATCGTTATTGCGCGAGGGGCCGCTGACTTTCGAGGCGATAACCAGCTTTTCACGGTTGCCGCGTTTTGCCAGCCAGTTACCGACGTAGGTTTCGGTAAGTCCCTGGGTTTCAGGGCGTGGCGGCACAGGGTACATCTCTGCGACATCAATCAGGTTAATGCCCTGGCTGACGGCATAATCGAGTTGTGCATGGGCATCGGCTTCGCTGTTTTGTTCACCAAATGTCATCGTGCCCAACCCCAGTTGACTTATCTCCAGAGCGCTGTGGGGGATACGGTGATAATGCATAGCCGGCTTCCTTCAATAGACATGTAGACCGCGTCAGGAACCTCCCGACAAAGGAATATAAACATGGCAGAGGGGAAGCAAAAGGGGAAGAAAAAAATCAAAAAGGCCAGTACGCTACTGACCTCTGACTGTTATCGCTCAATAATTTGCGAAACTTCGTCGCGATTGATCTGCATTTTATTGCCTGCCTGGTCGTGGTAGCTGACCAGACCGGTATCGTCGTCGACTTCGGGTTTGCCGTCGGTCAGGATCATCCGGCCATCTTTTGTCGCCATAACGTAATCGCTGCTACAGCCCGATACAGCAAACGCCAACCCGACTGCTGAAATTAACACCGCCCATTTTTTCATCGTTATCGTCCTCATCTGGCTCGTATCAAATCATAGTGTAGTATTAACCCGTTATGAAAACAGGGAGAAGCAGTAAAATCTTAAAAACCAGGCGATTATGTTTGTTAGCTCGCAAAATAAGTAAAAAACTATGTTTTTAGTAAGAAATGACGAGCAAGCAGTGCGCCGGTGAAATTCTTTTTGAGATAAAAACCGCGCGGCAACGTCAGTATCGGCTCGCCCATTGCGCCGATCGCCTCGGTCAGCGCTTTGCTGTTAGCCGCCTTTGGGCGCAGCTGTAACACTTCTCCGTGTCGGGCGGTGATGCGCTCCACCTGCCCGAGCACGATCATGTCCATCAGCTCTTCCCAGTCCAGACGCAGCTGATGCTCTTCCTCTTCATCCGGGCTCCAGAGCAGCGGCGCGCCAACGCGACGCTCAGCCAGTGGGATCTGACGTTCACCTTCAACCGGAACCCACAGCACGCGCTTCAGCTTATGGCGCACGTGGCTGGTCTCCCACGTCACGCCGGTATTACCGGTCAAAGGCGCAAAGCAGACAAACGTGGTCTCCAGAGGCTTGCCCTGGCTGTCGATGGGAATGGTTTTTAACTCTACGCCAAGGGCGGCAAAATCTTGCTCTGGTTTGCTCCCGGCGCTGGCACCCAGCCACAGTTCCAGCAGCATGCCGATCCAGCCTTTATCTCGTTTCAGATCCTTCGGGATCGGAAGCCCTGCCATCGCCGCCAGTTCGCCCAGCGAGAAACCCGCCAGACGCTGAGCCTGCTGCAGCAACTGACGCTCGCTTGACGGCGGTGTGAGCAAGGGGGTAAGCGGATGCATGAAGGTAACCTTTTGATTAAAAAATAAACGAAGAAATTGTCCCTTGTGGATAGAGTTTAACTTTTTCTGTACCAATATTCCATGTCTATGATTTATAGGTTTTTTTATCTAAAATTTAGCATCAGATCTGAAACGTAAAATGGGTTGTTCAAATCTGGTCACTGACAATAAACAGGATCTTACACCATGTTATCCACAGAAAAGTGGGATAACTGGGCATAACCCTGACTACTGTTTCAATTTACAGCCTTGACGTGCGACGAAAATCCAAATTTCAGACAAATTGTGTTTAACTTATTGGCACAATCTGTGGATAAAACCGACGCTGTTCGATCTTTCATCAGCACGATGATCCCTGATGTGATGATCGTCACGCTATTCTCTTTTTTGTTGATGGTTTCATGCTTAACTATATGAAAATAATAATCTTATATAATTTCATTAAAAAAGGGAGCCTGACGGTGATTCAGGTTGTTCATGGGTAATCAGACACTTCTTCACAACTATATCCACAGAAAAGGTGAATAAAATTCCCTTCGCAGCTGCACTTCTGTTTATAACTCTGCCCTTATTTGTGAGTTATTCAAATGTTATTAGGTTGCAGGCCTGTAAGAGAGTGGTTTACCGCCTCCCTGTAGTGTGAAACAATCATTCATATATAAGGTTTAGATTGGGGTAGTCCGGTGATTGATGACGATGGCTACCGCCCGAACGTAGGAATAGTAATTTGTAATCGTCAGGGCCAGGTCATGTGGGCAAGGCGATATGGTCAGCACTCCTGGCAGTTCCCGCAAGGTGGGATTAATCCGGGAGAGTCCCCAGAACAAGCGATGTACCGGGAGCTTTTTGAAGAGGTCGGTTTAAGCCGTAAAGATGTTCGCATCCTGGCCTCGACCCGCAACTGGTTGCGTTACAAGTTACCGAAACGTTTGGTGCGTTGGGACACAAAGCCGGTTTGTATCGGCCAGAAACAGAAGTGGTTTCTTCTGCAGTTGGTGGGCAACGATTCGGACATCAATATGCAAACCAGCAGTACGCCGGAGTTCGATGGCTGGCGCTGGGTAAGCTATTGGTATCCTGTTCGTCAGGTCGTGTCATTTAAACGCGATGTTTACCGTAGGGTGATGAAAGAGTTTGCAAGTGTGGTTATGCAGCTTCAGGAGATCCCGCCTAAGCCGCAAAGCGCACCTGCCTGGCGACGTAAAAGAGGTTAAGCTACGCAAATCATGCTCACCCGCTTGCGAGAAATAGTCGAGAAGGTGGCCAGTGCTCCGCGTCTGAACGAGGCGTTGAATATTCTGGTTACTGACATCTGTCTTGCGATGGAGACCGAGGTCTGTTCGGTGTATCTGGCCGACCACGATCGGCGCTGCTATTACCTGATGGCGACCCGTGGTTTGAAAAAACCACGGGGACGAACCGTAACGCTCGCATTCGATGAAGGGATTGTCGGTCTGGTTGGACGGCTGGCGGAACCCATCAACCTTGCCGATGCGCAAAAACACCCCAGTTTTAAATACATTCCTTCCGTAAAAGAAGAGCGCTTCCGCGCTTTCCTTGGTGTGCCAATTATCCAGCGTCGTCAGCTGCTCGGCGTTCTGGTCGTCCAGCAGCGTGAGCTGCGTCAGTACGATGAAAGCGAAGAGTCATTCCTCGTTACGCTTGCCACACAGATGGCGGCGATCCTCTCACAGTCTCAGCTTGCTGCGCTTTTTGGTCAGTATCGTCATACGCGTATCCGTGCTCTTCCGGCCTCGCCAGGCGTGGCGATTGCTGAAGGCTGGATGGACGCCACGCTGCCGTTAATGGAGCAGGTGTACGAAGCCTCCACGCTTGATGAAGCGCTGGAGCGCGAGCGTCTTACCGCCGCCCTGGAAGAGGCGGCGAATGAATTTCGTCGCTACAGCAAACGCTTTGCGGCGGGTGCGCAAAAAGAGACGGCGGCTATCTTTGACCTCTATTCGCACCTGCTCTCAGACGCGCGTTTGCGTCGTGAGCTTTTTGCCGAGGTGGATAAAGGTTCGGTAGCAGAATGGGCCGTTAAAAAGGTTATCGAAAAGTTTGCTGAACAGTTTGCAGTATTAACTGACGGTTATCTGAAGGAGCGCGCCGGAGATTTACGCGCGCTGGGCCAACGTCTGCTGTTCCATCTGGATGACACCATTCAAGGGCCAAATGCCTGGCCAAAACGGTTTGTCCTGGTTGCCGATGAACTCTCGGCAACCACGCTGGCTGAACTGCCTCAGGACCGGCTGGCCGGCGTCGTGGTGCGCGATGGTGCCGCCAACTCACATGCCGCCATTATGGTACGTGCGCTGGGTATTCCTACCGTTATGGGGGCGGATATCCAGCCGTCGGTACTGCACCGACGCACGCTGGTGGTTGATGGTTACCGCGGTGAACTGCTGGTCGATCCTGAGCCGGTTCTGCTTCAGGAATATCAGCGTCTCATCAGCGAAGAGAATGAATTAAGCAAGCTGGCGGAAGATGACGTTAACCTGCCTGCGCAACTCAAAAGCGGAGAGCGGATCAAAGTCATGCTCAACGCGGGCTTAAGCCCGGAACACGAGGAGAAGCTTGGCAGCCGCATCGACGGCATCGGTTTATACCGCACTGAAATCCCGTTTATGCTGCAAAGTGGTTTCCCCTCCGAAGAGGAGCAGGTGGCGCAGTATCAGGGCATGTTGCAGATGTTTAACGACAAGCCCGTCACCCTGCGTACCCTGGACGTCGGGGCGGATAAACAGCTGCCGTATATGCCGATCAGCGAAGAGAACCCATGCCTGGGCTGGCGCGGGATCCGTATTACGCTCGATCAGCCGGAGATCTTTCTGATCCAGGTGCGCGCCATGCTGCGTGCCAACGCGGCGACGGGGAATCTCAGCATCTTACTGCCGATGGTGACCAGTATTGATGAGATCGACGAAGCGCGGCGCCTGATTGAACGTGCTGGCCGGGAAGTGGAAGAGATGATTGGCTATGCGATCCCTAAACCACGGATCGGTGTCATGCTCGAAGTGCCGTCGATGGTCTTTATGTTGCCGCAGCTGGCTAACCGCGTTGATTTTATCTCTGTCGGTACGAACGACCTGACGCAATATATTCTGGCCGTCGATCGTAACAACACCCGCGTCGCCAGTATCTACGACAGTCTGCATCCGGCGATCATTCGCGCGTTAGCGATGATTGCCCGTGAGGCGGAGCAGTACGGCATTGATTTACGCCTGTGCGGCGAAATGGCCGGGGATTCAATGTGCGTCGCGATCCTGATTGGTCTGGGGTATCGCCACCTGTCGATGAACGGCCGTGCCGTCGCACGCGTGAAGTATTTGTTGCGACATATCGACATCAATGATGCTCGCGAGCTGGCTGAGCGCAGTCTTGAAGCGCAGCTGTCCGCGGAGGTACGGCACCAGGTGGCGGCGTTTATGGAACGACGCGGTATGGGTGGCCTGATTCGCGGCGGCCGCTAATCCTCTTACTCCCTCTCCCTGTGGTGAGAGGGCACCAGTGCGGATAAAACCCTATACACATCTTTTACATCTCTGGCGCATCCTCCACGCCCGCCTTATGCTATGATTCGCAACTTTGGAGCCTCTGCTTAAGGCAGAATCGCATTTCTACCGCTGTCCACTTTCAGCGGAATAACAACATCTTGTGGTGACAGATGAACAGTGGTTATCTGCATTTTCCGGAATTTGATCCGGTCATTTTCTCAGTAGGACCTGTTTCGCTTCACTGGTACGGTTTGATGTACCTGGTGGGCTTCATTTTTGCCATGTGGCTTGCTGGTCGTCGCGCCAGCCGTCCTGGCAGCGGCTGGACCAAAAACGAAGTGGAAAACCTGCTGTACGCGGGCTTCCTCGGCGTGTTCCTCGGTGGCCGTATTGGGTATGTGCTGTTCTATAACCTCCCGGTATTCCTGAACGATCCCCTCTACCTGTTCCGCGTCTGGGACGGCGGCATGTCCTTCCACGGCGGCCTGATTGGGGTGATCCTGGTGATGGTGATTTTTGCCAAACGCACCAAACGCAACTTCTTCCAGGTATCAGATTTTATCGCACCACTGATCCCATTTGGGCTGGGGGCTGGCCGTCTGGGCAACTTTATCAACGGTGAGCTGTGGGGGCGTGTTGACCCGAGCGTCTCTTTCACCATGCTGTTCCCCGGCTCGCGTGCAGAAGACATGGCGTTGCTGCCGTCGCATCCAGAGTGGCAATCCATTTTCGATACCTACGGCGTGCTGCCGCGTCATATGTCCCAGCTTTATGAGCTGGCGCTGGAAGGCGTCGTGCTGTTCATCATCCTGAACCTGTTTATTCGCAAACCGCGCCCGATGGGGTCTGTCTCCGGCCTGTTCCTGATTGGCTACGGCGCGTTCCGCATCATTGTTGAATTCTTCCGCCAGCCGGATGCACAGTTCACCGGTGAATGGGTACAGTACATCAGCATGGGGCAGATCCTCTCCATTCCGATGATTGTCGCGGGTGCCATTATGATGATTTGGGCGTATCGTCGTCGTCCACAGCAACAACTTTCCTGAGGAACCATGAAACAGTATCTTGAATTGATGAAAAAAGTGCTCGATGAGGGCACGCCGAAAAACGACCGTACCGGCACCGGTACGCTCTCCATTTTTGGCCACCAGATGCGCTTCAATTTACAGGAAGGCTTCCCTCTGGTGACGACCAAGCGCTGCCATCTGCGCTCGATCATTCATGAACTGCTCTGGTTCCTGCAAGGCGATACCAACGTTGCGTATCTGCACGAAAACAACGTCTCCATCTGGGACGAATGGGCAGATGAAAACGGCAACCTGGGCCCGGTTTACGGCAAGCAGTGGCGCGCATGGCCAACGCCTGATGGCCGCCATATTGACCAGATCACCACCGTGATGAACCAGCTGAAAAACGATCCGGACTCGCGCCGAATCATTGTTTCCGCCTGGAACGTGGGCGAGCTGGACAAAATGGCGCTGGCTCCGTGCCACGCGTTCTTCCAGTTCTACGTCGCTGACGGAAAGCTCTCCTGCCAGCTCTACCAGCGTTCCTGTGACGTGTTCCTCGGCCTGCCGTTTAACATTGCCAGCTATGCGCTGTTAGTCCATATGATGGCGCAGCAGTGTGACCTGGAAGTGGGGGATTTTGTCTGGACCGGTGGGGACACCCATCTCTACAGCAACCATATGGAGCAGACCCATCTCCAGCTGACCCGCGAACCGCGCGCGCTGCCGAAGCTCATCATCAAGCGCAAACCGGCGTCAATCTTTGACTACCGCTTCGATGATTTTGAGATTGAGGGCTACGATCCGCACCCTGGCATCAAAGCGCCCGTCGCTATCTGATGCGGTAAAGCGTGACACAACCGGTGCTATTTAGCGCCGGTTTTTTTTCGTCTTTATCCCGTTTCCCGAGGCGTTATCCAGAAAGCGTGCAACGCGCTGCAACTCGCTTAATCCCCTGGATAACGCCTCGTAAAACGTTAATTCGCTGCTCGCCACTTTATCGGCGCATCGCCACACTCCCCGTATGAAAAAAGAGAACGGTTTTACGCTTATCGAAACGCTGGTGGCTGTGTCGCTGGTCGTCATTCTCAGTGCTTCAGGCCTGTACGGCTGGAGCAGTTGGCAGGGGCAGCAGCGGCTGTGGCAAACCGCCAGCCAGGTGCGCGACTACCTGGTGTTTCTGCGCAACCATGCCAACCGGTACAACCGCGAGCACCGCATTACCTTGCAGCAGGTGGGGGAAAGGGCATGCCTGGTGAGTTCTGCCGTAAAAGGCTGTGAGCAGGGCAGCCCCTTTGCACTGATTCCACTCTGGCCAGAAGTCGCGGTCAGCGAGGTAACGCCGTCACTCGGGTTCTATGGATTGAGGGATACGGCATGGGCAGGTCGGATAAGAGTGCAAAGCCGTGCAGGAGCGTGGCTGATTATTGTCTCAGATGGAGGGCGCATCAGGATGTGTCAGGTCTCGCAGGGGGGACAATGTTGAAGCGTCAGCAGGGATTTTCCCTTACTGAAGTTCTGATTGCTACGGCCATCAGCAGCCTGTTATTGATCGGCGCATCGCGCTTTTTACCCGGTTTGCAGCGAGCGGTGTTACTGCAATCCGGCCAGCGAGAACAGGAAGAGGAGGTCTGGCAGAGACTGTTTTCCCTCGGCAAACAGCTCCAGCGGGCAGGCTACTGTGCGGGTAACTGCCCGGGACAAGGGTTGTTAACGGGCAGGCAAGGTAGCTGTGTCATTGTGCGATGGGATGCCAACAGTAACGGCAGCTGGGATAACAGTGCATCAGAAAACGACAGCACCGGTTTTCGTCTGGAGTCGGGTGCACTGGAAACCCTGCGTGGTGCAACCTCGTGTGAAGGCAAAGGATGGGAAAAGCTCACGGATCCGGACAGGCTGGTGATCACGCACTTTATGGTGAGTAAAGTTGAACACGCCAGGTTTGCGCCTGAGTTCACTATCGAACTGGCCGCTATCCGCAAGGGCGAGCAGGGGAAGCCTTATCAGGCGGTGTATACGGTCACGGGGTACAACTTGTGAACCGTCAACGTGGAATGTCTTCCCTTGCGCTGGTTCTGCTTTTACTGGTGCTTGGTACCCTGATCCTCACCGGTCTCAACCAGCAACTCACTACGTTTAGTGCGCTCGTTGGCGGAGAAAGCCGTTCATTTCAGCAGCAGGCCGCGGTGCAATCTGCGCTTGAGTGGGGACGCGTTCAGCGTTGGTCATCGGAGCCTCTGGCGCAGTGCAAACAGGCATCAGCGTGGCGAGTGTGTTTACGGCGGCTGAGTGAGACGCGTGTGCTGCTGATTGCCGGAGGCAATGACCTGCTGCTCTGGCGCTCAGGAGAGATAATCGACGGTAAAATTCACTTTTCACCCCACGGCTGGAGTGATTTTTGTCCCCTTAAGGAGCGCGCGTTATGCCAGCTACCGTAAACAAAGAGAATGGATTTAGCATGGTTGAGGTTCTGCTGGCGATGATGCTGCTGGTGATGATCGTAACCGCACTGGCCGGTTATCACAGGGCACTGGCGGCGCGGTTTACCCTGTTTAACCAGTACCGCCAGCTCTGGCATTATGCCTGGAACCAGGCTCAGCTCTCAACGACTGCGCTGCCCGCAGGCTGGCAGGTGAGTCGGGTGCAGACAACGTACTCAGGATGTGTCAGCATCACGGTTACACTTTTTTCGCCTCTGGGGCGGCGCGGTGAGATAACGCGTCTGCATTGCCCTGTTAGCCAGTAGTCGGGAGCGTCTATGTTAAGGGTCTACCACTCAAATCGTCTGGATGTGCTGGAAGCGCTGATGGAATTTATCGTTGAGCGCGAGCGGCTGGACGACCCTTTTGAGCCTGAAATGGTGCTGGTGCAAAGCACCGGTATGGCGCAGTGGCTGCAAATGTCGCTTTCCCGTAAATTTGGCATTGCCGCGAACATTGATTTTCCGCTGCCGGCGAGCTTTATCTGGGAAATGTTTGTTCGCGTATTGCCAGACATTCCCGAGCAGAGCGCCTTCAATAAGCAGAGCATGAGCTGGAAGCTGATGGCGCTGCTGCCGGAAATGCTGCAGCACGATGAATTCGCCATGCTGCGCCACTATCTCAATGACGATACCGATAAGCGCAAGCTGTTCCAGCTGGCGTCCCGTACCGCCGATCTCTACGACCAATATCTGGTTTACCGTGCTGACTGGTTAATTCGCTGGGAAGCGGGTGAGCGGGTTGAAGGGCTACCGGAGGCGCAAATCTGGCAGGCGCCGCTGTGGAAAGCGCTGGTTGAGCATACGGAGAAACTGGGCCAGCCTAAGTGGCACCGTGCCAATTTGTACGATCGGTTTATCTCGATACTCGAAAATGCGTCGGAGCGCCCGGCCCGTCTGCCGTCACGCGTCTTTATCTGTGGGATATCCGCATTACCCCCTGTCTATCTGAAGGCGCTGAATGCGCTGGGTAAACATATTGATATTCATATTTTGTTTACCAACCCCTGCCGACACTATTGGGGGGATATCCTCGATGAACGCTGGCTTTCGCGGCTGGTAACCCGCCAAAGAAAGCGCCTTTTTGAAGAGCGATCCGTCCCTTTGTTTAAAGACGGCTCCACCGCCGCGCAGCTTTTCGATGAAGACGGTATTCAGAACCTGCCCAATCCGCTGCTTGCCTCATGGGGGAAGCTGGGACGTGATTACATTCACATGCTCTCTGATATCACTTCATCGGGTGAAGGCGATGTGGATGCTTTTGTCGAGATCGCCCCGGATAACCTGCTGCATAACATTCAGCTCGATATTCTTGATCTGGAAAACCGTGCCGTTATGGGCGTGACGGCGAAAGAGTTTGAACGCAGCGACAGCAAGCGTCAGCTGGACGCTGACGATCGTAGTATCACGATCCATGTGTGCCATAGCCCGCAGCGTGAGGTCGAAGTGCTTCACGACCAGTTGCTGGCGATGCTGCAGGACGATCCCGAACTCACGCCGCGTGACATCGTGGTGATGGTGGCAGACATCGATAGCTACAGCCCCTTTATTCAGGCTGTTTTCGGCAGTGCGACAGGGGAGCGATACTTGCCTTACGCTATCTCTGACCGTCGCGCTCGTCAGTCGCATCCCGCCTTGCAGGCCTTTGTTACCCTGCTTTCACTGCCGGATAGCCGCTTCATCTCGGAAGATGTCCTGGCGTTACTGGATGTTCCCGTGCTGGCCGCACGCTTCAACATCAATGAGGAAGGGCTGCGCTACCTTCGCCAGTGGGTGAATGAATCTGGCGTGCGCTGGGGGATTGATGACGACAACGTCCAGGAGTTCGAGCTTCCTCCGACCGGGCAACATACCTGGCGGTTTGGCCTGACGCGTATGCTGCTGGGCTACGCCATGGAAAGCAGCCAGGGCGAGTGGAATGAGGTGCTGCCATACGATGAGTCCAGCGGTTTGATTGCTGAACTGGTGGGGCATTTAGCGTCTCTGCTGATGCAGCTTAACCGCTGGCGTCGTGAGTTAATGCAGCCGCGTCCGCTTGAAGAGTGGCTTCCGGTTTGCAGGGCGTTGCTCAATGATTTCTTCCTGCCAGACAGTGACACCGAAGCGGCGATGGCGCTCATTGAAACGCAGTGGCAGGCTATCGTCGACGAGGGCGTGAATTCCCACTATCACGAGGCGATTCCATTGTCGCTGCTGAGGGACGAATTGACGCAGCGTCTTGACCAGGAGCGAATCAGTCAGCGTTTCCTGGCGGGCCCAATCAATATCTGCACGCTGATGCCAATGCGTTCAATCCCCTTTAAGGTGGTCTGTTTGCTCGGCATGAATGACGGCGTTTATCCTCGCGCCCTGGCGCCGCTGGGGTTCGATTTAATGAGCGCAAATCCAAAGCGGGGTGACCGTAGTCGTCGTGATGATGACCGCTATCTTTTCCTCGAAGCGCTCATCTCTGCCCAGAGTAAGCTCTATATCAGCTATATCGGCCGCTCCATTCAGGATAACAGCGAGCGCTTCCCCTCCGTTCTGGTGCAGGAGTTAGTGGATTATATCGGCCAGAGCCACTATCTGGCGGGTGATGAAGCCCTTAACTGTGATGAAAGCGAACAGCGGGTCAAGGCGCATATCACCTGTGTCCACAGCCGTATGCCGTTTGACCCGATGAACTACGTTGTTAGCGAACAGCAGAGCTATGCCCGCGAGTGGCTACCGGCGGCGAAAAAGGAGGGGAGAGCACATACGGATTTCATTCAGACACTTGACCCGCTGCCCATTAACACCCTGACTTTTGAACAGCTTCAACGCTTTTGGGCGCATCCTGTTCGCGCTTTCTTCCAGCAGCGATTGCAGGTCAACTTCCGTTCTGAAGAGAGCGAAATTCCGGATGCAGAGCCTTTTACGCTGGAAGGGCTGGAGCGCTATCAGTTAAATCTGCAACTGCTGAATGCACTGGTTGACGAGGAGGATGCTGACAAGCTTTATCGCCGCTATCGTGCGGCAGGGCAACTGCCTTATGGCGCGTTTGGGGAGATCGTCTGGGAGGCGCAATGCCTGGAGATGAACGCTCTGGCGGAGCGCGTAAGGGAGCACCGTCAGCCCGGACAAAGTCTCGAAATCGATCTTAGCTGCAATGGCATCCAGCTCACCGGCTGGCTCACTCAGGTTCAGCCTGATGGGCTGCTGCGCTGGCGGCCTTCACTTCTCAGCGTTTCACAGGGATTGCAACTCTGGCTGGAACATCTTGTCTACAGTGCGTTAGGCCATAAAGGCGAAAGCCGGATCTTCGTGCGCAAAGAGGGCGAGTGGCGCTTTCCGCCAATGGAGGCAGAGCAGGCGTTTCGCTACCTCTCTTTGTACATTGAAGGCTATCTCCAGGGAATGAACAAACCCCTGCTGTTGTTGCCTGAAAGTGGTGGTGCGTGGATAAAAGCCTGTTACGACGCACAGAATGATGCGATGTTAACGGATGAGGCTTCTCTGCAGAAAGCGCGCAGTAAATTTATGCAGGCCTATGAAGGGAACATGATGGTGCGCGGCGAGGGGGAAGATGTCTGGTACCAGCGCTTATGGCGCACGCTCGAACCAGAGTACTTTGAGGCTATCACGGAAGAGGCAAAGCGCTACCTGTTACCGTTGTTTAAATTTAATCAGTCCTGAGCGCTGTATAAAAATTGCGCAGTATGGGGTGTTCATTTATGATGCACTTCTTATCACGGACTGATGTACCCCCAATAAAGAGATGTTGGCGTGTCCAGCACGCAGTGTGTTAATGATGTTTACCCTAAATAATTCGAGTTGCAGGAAGGCGGCAAGGGTGTGAATCCCCTGGAGCTTACGTAAGTAAGTGACTGGGGTGAACGCACGCAGCCAACGCACATGCAACTTGAAGTATGACGGGGATAGCCGTGATAAAGAGGTCGTAATGCCAGGCAGCACCGTGTTCAAAGCGTTTGTTTTGTTTATCGCCCTTTGGGCTCCCTTCACTCAGGCAGACTCCGGTTGGCAACCCGTTCAGGACACTATCCGTAAGAGCGAAAAAGACACCCGGCAGTATCAGGCGATCCGGCTTGATAACGGCATGACCGTGCTGCTGGTTTCCGATCCGCAGGCGGTGAAATCCCTCTCGGCATTGGTCGTGCCGATTGGATCGCTGGAAGATCCTGAGGCTCATCCGGGGCTGGCGCATTACCTCGAACACATGACGTTAATGGGGTCAAAGAAGTATCCGCAGCCGGATAGCCTGTCCGAATTTCTAAAAATGCATGGCGGCAGCCACAATGCCAGCACGGCACCTTACCGCACGGCCTTTTATCTCGAAGTCGAAAATGACGCGCTGGACGGGGCGGTTGATCGTCTTGCGGATGCTATCGCCGCGCCGCTGCTGGATAAAAAATACGCCGATCGTGAACGCAATGCGGTGAATGCCGAACTGACGATGGCCCGTACCCGAGACGGTATGCGTATGGCGCAGGTCAGCGCTGAGACGATCAACCCGGCGCACCCGGGTGCACGCTTCTCGGGCGGCAATCTGGAGACGCTCAGCGATAAACCCGGCAGCCCGGTCATTGATGCTCTGCATGCGTTTCGCGACAAATACTACTCAGCCAACCTGATGAAAGCGGTTATTTACAGCAACAAACCGCTGCCTGAACTGGCTGGTTTGGCGGCAAAAACGTTTGGCCGGGTGCCAAATAAAAATATCGACCTGCCCAAGATTGACGTGCCGGTTGTCACGGACGCGCAAAAAGGGATTGTCATCCACTATGTTCCTGCCATGCCCCGCAAAGTGCTGCGCGTTGAGTTCCGCATTGATAACAACACCGCACAGTTTCGCAGCAAAACCGACGAGCTGGTGACCTACCTGATTGGTAACCGCAGTCCGGGAACATTATCCGACTGGCTGCAAAAACAGGGGCTGGTGGAAGGGATTCGCGCCGATTCGGATCCTGTTGTAAACGGCAACAGCGGCGTGCTGGCAATTTCCGCTACCCTGACCGACAAAGGGCAGGCGAACCGTGATGAAGTGGTTGCCGCTATCTTCAGCTACCTCTCTTTGCTGCGTGAGAAAGGCGTCGATAAGCGCTATTTTGATGAACTCGCTCATGTGCTGGATCTCGATTTCCGTTACCCGTCCATCACCCGCGACATGGATTATGTGGAGTGGCTGGCGGATACCATGATCCGCGTGCCGGTGGAACACACTCTCGATGCGGTCAATATTGCCGATCGCTATGATGCGGCGGCGTTAAAAGCGCGCCTGGCGATGATGACCCCGCAGAATGCCCGTATCTGGTACATCAGCCCGAACGAACCGCATAACAAAACGGCCTACTTTGTCGATGCACCTTATCAGGTAGACAAGATCGGCGACCAGACCTTCGCTGCCTGGCAAAAGAAGGCTGGAGAGATTGCGTTGACGTTGCCGGAACTGAACCCTTACATTCCGGATGATTTTACGCTTATCAAAACCACTAAGGATTATCCGCACCCCCAGCTCATTGTCGATGAGCCGACGCTGCGCGTGGTGTATACCCCAAGCCGTTATTTCGCGAGCGAGCCAAAGGTGGATGTCAGCGTGGTGCTGCGTAATCCGAAAGCGATGAATAGTGCCAAAAATCAGGTGATGTTCGCGCTTAATGACTATCTCGCGGGTATCGCGCTCGATCAGCTTAGCAACCAGGCAGCCGTTGGCGGGATCAGCTTCTCCACCAATGCCAACAATGGGTTGATGCTGAATGCAAATGGCTATACCCAGCGTTTGCCTCAGCTGTTCCAGGCACTGCTGGAGGGCTATTTTAGCTATACACCGACGGAAGAGCAGCTTGAGCAGGCCAAGTCCTGGTATGCGCAGATGATGGATTCTGCGGAAAAGGGCAAAGCCTACGATCAGGCGCTGATGCCAGCGCAAATGCTGTCGCAAATCCCGTATTTCCAGCGTGAAGAACGCCGGGCATTGCTGCCATCTATCTCATTAAAAGAGGTGCTGGCTTACCGTGATGCGCTGAAAACTAACACGCGTCCTGAGTTCCTTATCGTCGGTAACATGAGTGAGGAACAGGCTAAAACGCTGGCAGAGAATGTCCGCACTCAGCTGGGTTCGAAAGGCGACGAGTGGTGCCGTAACCAGGACGTGCTGGTTGAGAAAAAACAGAATGTGATTTTTGAAAAAGCGGGTAGCAGTACCGATTCCGCGCTGGCTGCAGTGTTTGTGCCCACGGGCTATGACGAATTCTCCGGGTCCGCACAGAGCGCGGTGCTGGGGCAGATTATTCAGCCGTGGTTCTATAACCAACTGCGTACGGAAGAGCAGCTTGGCTACGCGGTATTTGCTTTCTCGATGAACGTTGGCCGTCAGTGGGGGCTGGGCTTCCTGCTGCAAAGCAGCGATAAACAACCGGCCTATCTCTGGCAGCGCTATCAGGCGTTCTTCCCGCAGGTAGAAGCAAAGCTGCGGGCCATGAAGCCGGAAGAATTTTCCCAGATCCAGCAGGCCGTCATTGCGCAGGTGATGCAGCCGCCGCAGACGCTGGGCGAAGAGGCATCGCAGCTGAGCAAAGATTTTGATCGCGGTAATATGAAATTTGATTCGCGTGATAAAGTAGTGGCCGAGATAAAACAGCTGACGCCGCAGAAGGTTGCGGACTTCTTCCATCAGGCCGTGATTAAGCCGCAGGGCATCACCATTCTGTCTCAGGTTTCCGGTAGCCAGAACGGGAAAACGGAGTACGTGAACCCACAAGGCTGGAAAGTCTGGAAGAGCGTCAGCGCGCTGCAGCAATCAATGCCCTGGAGTAAGAAAGAATGACCGATACCGCTGAGTCCCTTGATCCCTTACGTTTACCTCTACAGGGTGAACGATTGATTGAAGCCTCAGCGGGAACGGGAAAAACGTTCACAATTGCCGCGCTCTTTCTGCGCCTGCTGTTAGGGCTTGGCGGTAACGCTGCTTTTCCGCGCCCTTTGAGCGTTGAAGAGCTGTTGGTCGTGACCTTTACCGAGGCCGCCACCGCTGAGTTGCGCGGCCGTATTCGTACCAATATTCACGAACTGCGCATCGCCTGCCTGCGCCAGAGTACGGATAACCCTCTCTACGCGAGCCTTCTGGAAGAAATTGCTGATAAGCAGCAGGCCGCCCAGTGGCTGCTCCTTGCGGAACGACAGATGGACGAAGCGTCCGTCTTCACCATTCACGGGTTTTGCCAGCGCATGCTGAGCCTGAATGCGTTCGAATCCGGCATGCTGTTTGAACAACAACTCATTGAAGATGAATCCGTGCTGCGCTATCAGGCCTGTGCGGATTTCTGGCGTCGCCACTGCTACCCGTTACCGCGCGATATCGCCGAAGCGGTACATGCCTTGTGGAAAGGGCCAGAGGCACTGCTGCGCGCCATCGATCGTTATCTTCAGGGGGAAGCGCCGGTCATCAAATCGCCGCCGCCAGCGGATGAAACCCTGGCCTCACGCCATGAAAAAATCATCGCGCGAATCGCAGACATCAAGCAAAAATGGAATGAATCAGTCGGCGAGATTGAGGCGATCATCGAGAGTTCCGGGATTGACAGACGCAAGTTCAACCGTGGCAACCAGGGAAAATGGATCGAGAAGATCAGCGCATGGGCGAAGGAAGAGACGCGCGGTTATCAGCTTCCGGACGCGCTGGAGAAATTCTCACAGCGTTTCCTGGTTGAGCGGACCAAAGCCGACGGCATTGTGCCTGAACATCCCCTGTTTGTGGCAATTGAAACTCTGCTGGCGGAGCCCCTGACGCTTAACGATCTGATGATCACCCGTGCGATGACGGAAATTCGTGATGCCGTGGCGCGCGAAAAGCGCCGCCGGGGCGAGCTGGGGTTTGATGACATGCTGAGTCGCCTTGATGCGGCGTTGTGCAGCGAAAATGGCGAAGCGCTTGCAGAGGCGATTCGTACTCGCTTCCCGGTCGCAATGATTGACGAGTTTCAGGATACCGATCCTCAGCAGTACCGTATTTTCCGCCGTATCTGGCGCCATCAGCCCGGCACCGCACTGCTGTTAATCGGCGATCCGAAGCAGGCCATTTACGCTTTCCGCGGTGCGGATATTTTCACCTACATGAAAGCCCGCAGTGAGGTTGATGCGCACTATACGCTCGATACCAACTGGCGATCCTCTCCCGGCATGGTGGAAAGCGTTAACGCGCTGTTCAGCCGCATGGATATGGCGTTTATGTTCCGGGAAATCCCGTTTCTGCCGGTCAAATTTGCCCCGAAAAACGATTCGTTGCGCTTCGAATTCAACGGTGAGACGCAGCCCGCCATGCACTTCTGGCTGCTGGACGGCGAAGGCTGTGGCGTCGCCGACTATCAAAATGCCATGGCCCAGTACTGTGCGGCGCAGATTAGGGACTGGCTCAGCGCAGGCGCGCGGGGAGATGCGCTGCTGTGGAAGGGCGATAAACCCGCGCCGGTAAAAGCATCCGATATCACGGTGCTGGTGCGAAGCCGCCAGGAGGCCGCGCTTATTCGCGACGCCCTGACGCTACTGAATATTCCGTCCGTCTATCTTTCCAACCGCGACAGCGTTTTTGAAACGCTGGAAGCCCAGGAGATGCTTTGGCTGCTGCAGGCCGTGCTGGCGCCAGAGCGTGAGAGTGCGCTGCGCAGTGCACTGGCGAGTGCGATGCTCGGGCTGAATGCGCGTGATATTGATGTGCTCAACAATGACGAAGCCGCGTGGGATGCCGTGGTAGAAGAGTTTGTTCGCTACCGCGAAAAATGGCAAAAGCGCGGCGTGATGGCGATGGTGCGCGAGCTCATGGCAGAGCGTCACATTGCGGAGAACATGCTCGCAACCGCGGGCGGTGAGCGCCGTCTGACCGATATTCTGCATATCAGCGAATTGCTGCAGGAAGCGGGGACACAGCTGGAGAGCGAGCATGCCCTGGTGCGCTGGCTGGCGCAGCAGATTGCCGACCCGAACAGTAATTCGTCCAGCCAGCAGATGCGCCTTGAGAGTGATAAACACCTGGTGCAAATCGTCACCATTCACAAATCGAAAGGCCTGGAATATCCGCTGGTCTGGCTGCCCTTTATCGCCAATTACCGCGTGCAGGATCAGGCTTTTTACCACGATCGCGAGTCGTTTGAAGCGGTACTCGATCTCAGCAACGCAGAGTCAAGCGTTGAGCTGGCCGAAGCCGAGCGTCTGGCAGAAGATCTGCGTCTGCTTTATGTGGCGCTGACCCGCTCGGTCTGGCACTGCAGCCTGGGCGTTGCGCCGCTGTTTCGTCGCCGGGGCGATAAGAGCGGCGAGAGTGATTTTCATCTGAGTGCGCTGGGAAGGCTTATCCAGCGAGGCGAACCCAAAGATGCTGCCGGTCTGCGCCAGTGCATCGAATCTCTTTGCTCAGAGCATGTTGCCCTGCATATTCCGTCTCAGCCCGACAACAGCCGCTGGCAGACGCCGGAACAGAGAACGTCAGAGCTGCATGCCCGCCAGGTTGCCCGCACGATTGCCGACGACTGGCGCGTTACCAGTTACTCCGGTTTACAGCAGCACGGGCAAAGCGTTGCTCAGGATTTGATGCCTAAACTGGACGTAGATGCCGCAGGCGCAGGAAGCGTGCCCGCTGAACCGGTGCTCACACCGCATCAGTTCCCGCGTGGGGCCTCGCCGGGCACGTTTTTACACAGCCTGTTTGAAGAGCTGGATTTTACCCAGCCGGTCTCTGAAGAATGGGTGCTGAAGATGCTCCAGAGCGGCGGCTACGACGCCCAATGGCAGCCGGTTCTCACCGACTGGCTCCGCGCTGTTTTGCACGCGCCGCTCACGACACAGGGGATTTCCCTCAGCCAGCTGACCGCCAAAGATAAACAGGTCGAAATGGAGTTTTATCTCCCCATTGCCAGCCCGCTCAGGGCCGACGCGCTTGACGCGTTGATCCGTGAGTACGATCCGTTATCCGCCGGGTGCCCACCGCTCAACTTCCGCCAGGTTCAGGGGATGCTAAAAGGGTTCATCGACCTGGTTTTCCGCCACGAAGGGCGCTACTACCTGCTGGATTACAAATCGAACTGGCTGGGTGAGAACAGCGAAGCCTATACCCAACAGGCGATGGCCTCAGCGATGCAAATGCATCGCTACGACCTGCAGTATCAGCTCTATACCCTGGCGTTGCACCGGTACCTGCGCCATCGCATGGCCGATTACCGTTACGAAGACCATTTTGGCGGCGTTATTTACCTGTTCCTGCGCGGCGTGGATGCTAACGACCCGCAGTCGGGCGTTTTCAGCACCCGTCCGGATGCGGAGCTAATTGAAAAAATGGATAACCTGTTTGCTGCACGCACAGAGGAGGTGGTATGACGATGCAGGCGCTATTGCTGGAGGCGGTAGAACAACGATTATTGCGCCACCTGGACGTGCAGTTTGCCATGATGGTGGCGGGCGAGGAGCCAGCCGTTATGCTCGCTGCCGCCATTCTGAGTAAGGACGCAGGCGAGGGGCATGTGTGCCTTCCGCTGTCGCGTCTGGCTGTGGATGAGAAAATGCCTCCGGCGCTGCAGTCGTGTTTCGCGCTGCTCGGTGAGGCAGTGGACTGGCAGGCGATATTACTCCGCTCGCCTGCCGTCAGCGCGACCGATACCGGGACGCCACTGATTTTGACCGGCGAGCGTTTGTATCTGAACCGACTCTGGCGTAACGAACTGACGGTGGCGCGCTTCTTCAGCGAGACCAACGCCCCGCTTCCCTGCGATGAAGCGCAGCTCCGGCAAGTGCTGGATACGCTGTTTACCTCTGACGACGCGACTGACTGGCAGAAAGTGGCGGCCGCCGTGGCGTTAACGCGGCGGATCTCGGTGATTTCGGGCGGCCCGGGCACCGGGAAAACAACGACGGTGGCAAAACTGCTTGCCGCGCTGATTCAGTTATCCGGTGAGCAAAAGTGTCGTATTCGTCTGGCGGCTCCCACCGGTAAAGCCGCGGCACGTCTGACGGAGTCATTAGGCGGTGCCCTGCAAAAATTGCCGCTCACAGGGGAACAGTTTGCGCTTTTTCCCAATGAAGCCAGCACGTTGCATCGGTTACTTGGCGCGCAGCCGGGTAGCCAGCGTCTGCGCTACCATGCCGGTAACCCGCTACACCTGGATGTGCTGGTGGTGGATGAAGCGTCGATGATTGACCTGACGATGATGTCGCGGCTGATCGATGCTTTGCCGCCTCATGCGCGGGTCATTTTCCTCGGCGACCGTGACCAGCTAGCGTCCGTGGAAGCCGGGGCCGTGCTGGGTGATATCTGCACCTATGCCAGTCTGGGTTATACCGCGGAACGCGCGGAGGAGTTGGCCCGCCTTACAGGGTGTTCCCTTGCGGCGGAACAGCACTCGATCGCGGGCGCGCTGCGCGACAGCTTGTGCCTGCTGCAAAAAAGCTACCGTTTCGGCAGCGACTCCGGCATCGGGCAGCTTGCGTCGGCGGTGAACCGGGGAGACCGGCACACGACCTGTGCGGTGTTTGACGGTACCTTTACCGACATTGAGAAAAAATCGCTGCAAAGTGGGGAAGAGTATCAGGCGATGCTGGATGATGCCCTGCTGGGGTATCAACATTTTCTCACCGGCGTACAACAGCAACGTCCGCCGGAGCAGGTGATTGCCGCGTTTGGCGAATATCAGTTGCTCTGCGCGTTGAGGGAGGGGCCGTTTGGCGTCAGCGGCCTGAATGACAGGCTGGAACAGCTGCTGGCGCAGAAACGTAAAATCAACCGTACCCTGCACTCGCGCTGGTATGAAGGGCGCCCGGTGATGATTTCCCGCAACGACAGTGCGCTGGGGTTGTTTAACGGCGATATCGGCATTGCACTCGATCGTGGGCAGGGGTTGCGCGTCTGGTTCCAGATGCCGGATGGTAGCGTGAAGTCCTTCCAGCCCAGCCGTTTGCCCGAGCATGAAACTGCGTGGGCGATGACGGTGCATAAATCGCAGGGCTCTGAGTTTAACCATGCGGCGTTGATCCTGCCGACGCAGCTTTCACCTGTCGTTACCCGCGAGCTGATCTATACCGCCATCACGCGTGCGCGTCAGCGCCTGTCGCTGTATACCGATGAACGCGTGCTGATGCAGGCCATCGCCACCCGCACGGAACGCCGAAGCGGGCTGGGCGCAATCTTTGAGTCCCTCTGAATGAGGGACGAAATGCAGGCCGGGTAAGCGCAGCGCTTCCCGGCAAGTGGCGTATTATCCCAGGTCGGCCATCAGCACTTTTGAACGGCGCTGATAGTTGTACATCTCTTTCTTCGTTTCCGGCAGGGAATCGATATCCACCGGCGTGAACCCGCGTTCCTGGAACCAGTGAATGCTGCGCGTGGTCAGGACGAACAGCTTGCTCAACCCCATCTGGCGCGCCTGCGCCGCCACGCGCTCTAGCAGCATTTCTCCGCGAGAAGAGCTCCGGTAGTCAGGATGCACAGCCACACAGGCCATTTCACCGATCTTCTCTTCCGGGAACGGATAGAGCGCGGCGCAGGCAATGGTCAGGTTATCGCGCTGAATAATGGTGAATTTGTCGATCTCCATCTCCAGCTGTTCACGGGAACGACGCACCAGAATACCCTGCTGTTCCAGCGGGCGGATCAGTTCCAGAATACCGCCGATATCGTTGATGGTCGCGCGGCGTATCTGCTCCGCACTCTCCATGACAATCTGGGTACCGATGCCATCCCGGGAGAACAGCTCCTGCAGTAAGGCCCCGTCTTCCTGATAGCTGATCAGGTGGCTACGGCGCACGCCGCTACGGCAGGCCTTCACCGCACCACGCAGAAAACGCACGGTGCCGGAGTGGTAATCTCCTTCGGCCTCCAGCGCTTCCACGCGCGCCTGGGCTTCATTCGGGAAGAGTTCCGGCACAATCACCCCTTCATCGTTAACGACGCCCTGTGAGGAGCAAAACCCAATCATTTTTTCCGCCTTCAGCTTGATAGCCAGCTGGGTGGCAATCTCTTCTGACGTGAGGTTGAAGCTTTCGCCGGTCACAGATACCGCCACCGGGCCCATGAGCACGATGGCACCGCTGTCCAGCTGGCGGTGAATGGCCTCTTCATCAATACGACGAATGCGGCCGCTGTGGCAGTAATCCACGCCATCGTCCACGCCGAGGGGCTGGGCGATGATAAAGTTGCCGCTCACGACGTTGATATGCGCCCCCTGCAGCGGCGTGTTGTTCAGACTCATCGACAGGCGAGCCGTAATATCCAGTTGCAGCAGCCCTGCCGCCTGTTTCACCAGTTCCAGGGTTTTCGCATCTGTGACGCGGGTATGTTTGTGATAAATCGGCTCGTGGTGGTGAGCGGCCAGGTTGGCATCGATCTGCGGGCGCGCGCCGTAGACCACCACCAGGCGGATCCCGAGACTGTGCAGCAGGCCTATGTCATTGACGATGCTTGAAAAGTTTTCATGTTCAATGGCTTCGCCACCAAGCATGATGACAAACGTTTTTCCCCGGTGGGCGTTGATATAGGGAACAGAATGGCGGAATCCCTGGACCAGTTCGGTTCTACGTTCCTTCACCATGGCACAACCCTTAATGAATGTTTATTCGTAATTTCTGTATTTTTATTCGATTGTGGCCGCGTGTGCAAGTGCAAATTTTCTGCGACCCACAGAAATGAATAAGTAATCCGTGCGTTAGCATCGAATTGTTTACCCTTTTATAGATGACAGTTTATGCGTCATTCGTTAAAGTTTTCGGTCAATCTGGACTTTTGTATATCAGTTCGTTTTCTTGCTCGGGAGAAGCATGTCGGGATCCAATTCAGCAATAAGCCGCCGCCGTTTGTTAAAAGGGGCCGGGGCAATGTGGTTGCTTAGCGTCAGCCAGGTCGGCCTTGCCGCCACGAGTCAGGTGGTGGCGGTGCGCGTCTGGCCGTCGTCCACGTACACGCGCGTGACGGTCGAATCCAATCGTGTGCTGAAATATAAGCAATTTGCCCTCAGCAATCCTGAACGTGTGGTAGTGGATCTCGAAGGCGTGAACCTTAACTCCGTGCTGAAGGGGATGGCGGCGCAGATCCGCGGTGACGATCCGTTTATTAAATCGGCGCGCGTCGGGCAGTTTGATCCGCAAACCGTGCGTATGGTGTTTGAGCTCAAACAGAACGTGAAGCCGCAGCTGTTCGCTCTCGCCCCTGTGGCGACGTTTAAAGAGCGTCTGGTAATGGATCTCTACCCAGCCAATGCAACGGATATTCAGGATCCGCTTCTGGCCCTGCTGGAGGATTACAACAAAGGCGATCTGCAACGTCAGGTTCCGCCTGCACAAAGTGGTCCGCAGCCGGGCAAAGCGGGGCGCGATCGCCCGATTGTGATCATGCTCGATCCTGGTCACGGCGGCGAAGACTCCGGTGCGGTGGGGAAATATCATACGCGGGAGAAAGACGTGGTGCTGCAAATTGCCCGTCGTCTGAAGGCGTTGATTGATAAAGAGGGCAATATGCGCGCCTACATGACGCGCAATGAAGATGTCTTTATCCCGCTGAAAGTTCGCGTGGCGAAAGCGCAGAAGCAGCGCGCGGATCTCTTCGTCTCGATCCACGCAGATGCCTTTACCAGCCGTCAGCCGAGTGGATCGTCAGTGTTTGCGCTCTCAACCAAAGGCGCGACCAGTACCGCGGCGCGTTACCTGGCCGACACTCAGAACGCCTCGGATCTGATCGGTGGCGTGAGCAAAAGCGGTGACCGCTACGTCGACCACACGATGTTCGATATGGTGCAGTCGCTGACCATTAACGACAGCCTGAAGTTTGGTAAAGCGGTGCTGGGCAAGCTGGGTAACATCAATAAGCTGCATAAAAACAGCGTTGAGCAGGCCGGGTTTGCGGTGCTTAAAGCGCCGGATATTCCCTCCATACTGGTCGAAACGGCGTTTATCAGTAACGTTGAAGAGGAGCGTAAGCTCAAGACGGCAAAATTCCAGCAGGAGGTGGCGGAGTCGATTCTGGCGGGGATTCGGGCGTATTTCTCAGACGGGGCGACGCTGGCGCGACGCGGATAGCGCATTCTGCCGGGTGAAACGCCCGGCACATTCACAAACAACAGATACAAAAAAACACCCTTCAGGGTGTTTATTGTTTTTAGAAGTGTTGGTTGCGGGGGCCGGATTTGAACCGACGACCTTCGGGTTATGAGCCCGACGAGCTACCAGGCTGCTCCACCCCGCGTCCGTCTTTCTACTCTTGTAGAAACTTACTTCTTCAAATTTGATTGGTTGCGGGGGCCGGATTTGAACCGACGACCTTCGGGTTATGAGCCCGACGAGCTACCAGGCTGCTCCACCCCGCGTCCGTCTTTCTACTGTCGTAGAAGATACTTCATCAAATTTTAATTGGTTGCGGGGGCCGGATTTGAACCGACGACCTTCGGGTTATGAGCCCGACGAGCTACCAGGCTGCTCCACCCCGCGTCCGTGGATGCGCACTATACTCGGATAGGTTTGTGATGCAACCCCTTTTTTACATAAATCATGATTTTGTATGCAAATTGAACGACATGGCGCTGTATGGACTATTTTTTGCGCAAAATTTGCCAAAGGGCATGCGAACGCATTTCATTAGCCCTGGCGGTTTGTTATCTTCATCACGCGGAAATGGGCAACTTAAAGACGAGATATAATGAAAGGACGTTGGGCGAAGTATCTGATGGCAGGCGCAATGGTAGCGATTCTTGCGGCCTGCTCTTCCAAACCGACCGATCGCGGTCAACAGTATAAAGACGGGAAGTTATCCCAGCCTTTCTCTTTAGTTAATCAGCCTGATGCTGTCGGTGCTCCGATCAACGCCGGCGATTTCTCTGAGCAGGTTTACCAGATCCGCAATGCGTCGCCGCGTCTGTATGGCACTCAGAGTAGCGTGTACAACGCCGTCCAGGACTGGCTGAAAGCAGGCGGTGATACGCGCAACATGCGCCAGTTTGGTATTGACGCCTGGCAGATGGAAGGGGCGGATAACTACGGCAACGTCCAGTTCACAGGGTATTACACGCCCGTGATTCAGGCGCGACACACGCGCCAGGGTGAGTTCCAGTATCCTATCTACCGTATGCCGCCAAAACGCGGTCGTCTGCCTTCTCGTGCAGAGATCTACGCGGGTGCGCTGAGCGAAAACTACGTTCTGGCTTACAGCAACTCCCTGATGGATAACTTCATCATGGACGTTCAGGGCAGTGGCTACATCGATTTTGGCGACGGTTCGCCGCTTAACTTCTTCAGCTATTCCGGTAAAAACGGCCACGCCTATCGCAGTATTGGTAAGGTGCTGATCGACCGCGGTGAAGTGAAGAAGGAAGATATGTCGATGCAGGCGATCCGCGAGTGGGGCGAAAAGCACAGTGAAGCCGAGGTGCGTGAACTGCTGGAGCAGAACCCGTCGTTCGTCTTCTTTAAACCGCAAAACTTCGCACCGGTGAAGGGGGCGAGTGCCGTTCCGCTGATTGGCCGCGCGTCGGTGGCATCGGATCGTTCTATTATTCCTGCGGGTACCACGCTGCTGGCGGAAGTCCCGCTGCTGGACAACAACGGTAAATTCAACGGTCAGTATGAGCTGCGTCTGATGGTGGCGCTGGATGTGGGCGGGGCGATTAAAGGCCAGCACTTCGATATTTATCAGGGCATTGGCCCGGATGCTGGCCACCGTGCGGGCTGGTATAACCACTACGGACGCGTGTGGGTGCTGAAGGCCGCACCGGGTACCGGAAACGTATTCAGCGGTTGATTGTGGTATTCTGAGCGCAATACGGATTACTTGTTCAGGGTGAGGAAGAACCTCACCCTTTTTACATCTGAGGTTTTATGTCTGTGGTAATCAGCGATGCCTGGCGTCAGCGTTTTGGCGGCACGGCACGTCTCTATGGTGAAAAAGCCCTGCAGCTGTTTGCGGATGCGCATGTCTGCGTCGTGGGCATTGGTGGTGTGGGGTCGTGGGCGGCAGAGGCGCTGGCGAGAACCGGTATTGGCGCAATCACGCTGATTGATATGGATGACGTTTGCGTCACCAATACCAACCGTCAAATCCATGCCCTTCGTGATAACGTCGGCCTGGCAAAGTCTGAAGTGATGGCGGAACGCATTCGTCTCATTAATCCGGAATGTCGCGTGACGGTGATCGACGACTTTGTCACGGCAGATAACGTCGCGGAGTACATGAGCAAAGGCTATAGCTATGTGATTGACGCTATCGACAGCGTGCGTCCCAAAGCGGCGCTGATCGCCTACTGCCGTCGCTACAAGGTGCCACTGGTCACGACGGGCGGCGCGGGCGGGCAAATCGATCCGACGCAAATCCAGGTCGCCGACCTGGCGAAAACCATTCAGGATCCGCTGGCGGCAAAGCTGCGTGAACGCCTGAAAAGCGACTTTAACGTGGTGAAGAACAGCAAAGGCAAGCTGGGCGTTGATTGCGTGTTCTCGACCGAAGCGCTGGTCTATCCCCAGGCGGACGGGTCGGTCTGCGCAATGAAAAGTACGGCGGAAGGACCCAAACGTATGGATTGCGCCTCAGGGTTTGGGGCGGCCACCATGGTAACCGCTTCCTTTGGCTTTGTGGCGGTTTCTCACGCCCTGAAAAAGATGATGGCGAAGGCGGAACGTCAGGCCTGAGCCTGACGTGCTGCGTCCAGTACCGCGTCACTGAGCGCGATCAGACCCTGACCGCGTGAGGCGCTGAGCTGCGCGCGCAGCCCGAGCTCATCGAAGAACATTAGCGGCGAATGTGCTAACAATTCTGCCGCGCTTTTCCCTTCCACCGCGGTTAACAGAACCGCCAGCAGCCCGCGCACGATACGGCCTTCGCTGTCGCCGAAGAAGTGAAGCTTCTCCCCGGATACGCTAAACCCGAGCCAGACGCGGTTCTCGCAGCCAGCGATCTCTTTCGCCTGCGCTTTAAGATCGTCTGAAAGCGTGGGGAGCTGCTTGCCCAGCAGGATCAGCTGACGATATTTGTCCTCCCACTGCGTAAGGGGAGCGAAGGTCTGTTTTAAGGTCTCTTCTGTGATGACCGTGCCGAACGGATGTCCGGCTAACGCTGCTTGAGTCATTAATCCACCAGTATTTCAAGGGCGCGGTCAACGGCGCTAATCAGTGCCTCGACATCGCTTTGAGTATTATACGGCGCAAACGAGGCGCGCAGGGTGCCGCTCACGCCGAGCGCTGCCAGAAGCGGCTGGGCGCAGTGCTGTCCTGCCCGCAGGGCAATGCCGTACCCGGCCAGCAGCGTCACCATGTCGCTATGATGAACGCCTGCGAAATCAAAGGCGAGCAGGCTCGAGTCTTGTACGCGGAACGAGCGGAAACCGGGGCGTTTTTTAAGTTCTTCTTCTGCCAGCGTCGCCAGGCCGCGGCTCCAGCTCTCCGCCTGAACAATGTCTGTTTCAGTCAGCCACTCCAGCGCAGCGCTTAAGCCAATCACGCCCGCCACGTTTGGCGTACCGGCTTCCAGACGATAAGGTACATCCTGCGTTTTGAAGCCGTCGAATGTCACCTCGGTAATCATTTTGCCGCCCCCGAGCCACGGCGTCATTTGCGCCAGCCGTTCCGGCTTGCCGTAGAGTGCGCCAATGCCGGTTGGCCCGTAGAGCTTATGTCCGGAGAAGGCATAGAAGTCGATATCAAGCGCCTGCACATCAGCCGGGAAATGCACTACCCCCTGCGCCCCGTCGACCATCACCACCATACCGCTGGCATGGGCAATCTCAATAGCGCGGGCCAGATCCGGGCAGCCACCGGTGACGTTGGACATCTGCCCCAACGCCAGGATGCGGCTGCGTGGGGTAATCAGCTCGGGCAAACGTGCCACGTCAGGCAGGAAGTCTGCACCCAACGGAAGTTTGACAATCTGCGCCCCCGTTTGCTCGGCCACCATCAGCCACGGCACCAGGTTAGCGTGGTGTTCCGCCTCGCTGACGATGATTTCATCTCCTGCCTGCAGCCGTGGGCGGGCATAGCACTGAGCCACCATGTTAATGGCTTCGGTCGTGCCGCGCGTCCAGACGATACTTTTTCCGCTTTCAGCATTGATCAGGCGTGCAACCTGATCGCGTGCGGCTTCGTAGCGCGCGGTTAAGCGCTGCGCTTCGGCAAACTGACTGCGATGCACGTTCCCGGCGCTCAGGCTGTAGAACTGCTGCGTCGCGTCAATCACCGCCTGGGGCTTCAAAGCGGTGGCGGCGCTATCAAGGTAAACACCGGCATCGGCCAGCGCCGGGAACTGTGCGCGAAACTGCGCAGGACTGAAAGCGTTCATGGGACTCCTCATATCAATAACGCGATCGTCGCGCAATTTCAGCGGCAGGGCAAGGAGGTTGATATCTATCAGATTCGTCTGCTTATCCTGGCGACCTCGTAAAAGCAGGTTATGCTAAATAGTGTTAGGCGGATGTTTTAGCCTGTTATAAATCGAGGTTTGAATAGCATTAATTGCTAAAGGAGAATAATCATGAATAAGACAGCTGCAATCATTTCTGCCTGTGCGTTTACTTTTGCCCTGAGCGCCTGTTCTGGTAACAACTACGTGATGCATACCAACGATGGTCGTTCCATCGTTTCGGAAGGGAAACCGACAACCGATAACGATACCGGGATGATTTCGTATAAAGATGCGAACGGGAACAAGCAGCAGATCAACCGCACGGACGTGAAAGAGATGAAAGAGATCGAGCATTAACCGATCGCAGGCGAAAAAAAAGCACCGCAAGTTGGCGGTGCTACATTAATCACTATGGACAGACAGGGTAAATGTACAGGAAGTGAAAAATTGGTAGCGTTGCTACCGTGGTCTGAATCGCAGACCAATTGCAAACACAACAACACAACATCACAACCGTAAGCCAAAAGCCCTTCAGAACACGCATTCCGAAAAAAGCTCTTCGTTCCGGCTCAGGAAGTGCCGCCACTATAGGTATTTGCTGGTAGTTCCTCAACGGACAAATTATAATGGCTCAGATAAAAAAAACTAATAGGTTAAACGTTGTTTCCTATTTGTTAAATTCAGTTAACATCTAAGCCAGATAACCATGTCAAAGCGATTGCCACCCCTTAATGCATTACGCGTTTTTGATGCAGCAGCACGTCACCTCAGCTTCACCCGTGCGGCAGATGAGCTTTTTGTGACACAGGCCGCAGTAAGTCACCAAATCAAGTCTCTGGAGGATTTCCTGGGCCTTAAGCTATTTCGTCGACGCAATCGTTCATTGCTGTTGACTGAAGAGGGGCAGAGCTATTTTCAGGATATTAAAGAGATTTTTTCCCAGCTCACGGAAGCCACGCGCAAGCTGCAGGCCCGCAGTGCAAAAGGTGCCCTGACTGTCAGTTTATTGCCCAGTTTTGCCATTCAGTGGCTGGTGCCAAGACTCTCAAGCTTTAACTCAGCTTATCCGGGGATCGACGTTCGAATCCAGGCGGTGGATCGTCAGGAAGACAAGCTGGCCGATGATGTGGATGTCGCCATTTTTTACGGTCGAGGTAACTGGCCGGGCTTGCGTGTCGAGAAATTATACGCAGAATATCTGCTGCCGGTCTGCTCGCCTCTGCTGTTAACGGGCGACAAAGCGCTGAAGACCCCCGCTGACCTGGCGCAGCATACGCTTTTACATGATGCCTCTCGCCGCGACTGGCAAACGTATACCCGTCAATTAGGTCTAAGTCATATAAACGTGCAGCAAGGGCCCATTTTTAGCCACAGTGCGATGGTGCTACAGGCTGCCATTCACGGGCAGGGCGTGGCGTTGGCAAACAACGTGATGGCGCAGTCCGAAATTGAGGCAGGCCGTCTGGTTTGCCCATTTAATGACGTACTGGTCAGCAAAAATGCATTTTATCTGGTTTGTCATGACAGTCAGGCAGAACTGGGTAAAATAGCCGCCTTCCGGCAGTGGATACTGGCAAAGGCGGCAAGCGAGCAAGAGAAATTCCGCTTCAGGTATGAACAATAACGTTTGTGTGCCGGGCACGCATTAATTCAGGACTTAAACATGACCAGCCGATTCATGCTTATTTTTGCCGCGGTGAGTGGCTTTATTTTTGTTGCACTGGGCGCCTTTGGCGCACATGTATTGAGCAAGTCGTTGGGTGCTGTCGAGATGGGCTGGATCCAGACCGGCCTTGAATACCAGGCGTTCCATACGCTGGCTATTTTCGGACTGGCGGTGGCGATGCAGCGTCGGATCAGCATCTGGTTTTACTGGAGCAGCGTTTTTCTGGCGCTGGGTACTGTGCTGTTCAGCGGCAGCCTCTACTGTCTGGCACTTTCACATCTGCGCCTTTGGGCGTTTGTTACACCCGTCGGCGGCGTCAGCTTCCTGGTGGGGTGGGTATTAATGTTTATCGGAGCTATCCGTCTGAAACGCAAGGGCGTTGTTCATGAATAAAGTTGTTTTATATTGTCGCCCGGGGTTTGAGAAAGAGTGCGCCGCGGAAATTACCGATAAAGCGGCGAAGCGCGACGTCTTCGGCTTCGCCCGCGTGAAAGAGAATGCGGGCTATGTGGTCTTTGAATGCTATCAGCCCGAAGATGCGGATAAGCTGGCGCGCGAACTGCCGTTTAGTTCGTTGATCTTCGCTCGTCAGATGTTTGTGGCGGGTGAGCTGTTCAAAGACCTTCCCCCGGAAGACCGCATCACGCCAATTGTCGGCATGCTGCAGGGCGTAGTGGAGAAGGGCGGCGATCTGCGCGTGGAAGTGGCGGATACTAACGAAAGTAAAGAGCTGATGAAGTTCTGCCGCAAATTTACCGTGCCGCTGCGCGCGGCGCTGCGTGATGCGGGCGTGCTGACGAACTACGAAACGCCGAAGCGTCCGGTAGTACACATCTTCTTTATCGCTCCGGGCTGCTGTTATGCCGGCTATTCGTATACCAACAATAATTCGCCATTCTATATGGGGATCCCGCGTCTGAAGTTCCCGTCGGATGCACCGAGCCGCTCAACTCTGAAGCTGGAAGAGGCCTTCCACGTCTTTATCCCGGCCGATGAGTGGGACGAGCGTCTGGCTAACGGTATGTATGCCGTCGATCTTGGCGCGTGCCCGGGCGGCTGGACCTATCAGCTGGTGAAACGCAATATGTGGGTATCGTCTGTCGATAACGGCCCAATGGCGCAAAGCCTGATGGACACCGGGCAGGTAACCTGGCTGCGTGAAGACGGTTTCCGCTATCGTCCGACCCGTAACAACATCTCCTGGATGGTGTGCGACATGGTTGAGAAGCCAGCAAAAGTGGCCGCGCTGATGGCCTCCTGGCTGGTGAACGGCTGGTGCCGCGAGACCATTTTCAACCTCAAGCTGCCGATGAAAAAGCGCTACGAGGAGGTCTCTCAGAACCTGGCCTACATCCAGGCGCAACTGGATGAGCACGGTATTAACGTGGAGATCCAGGCGCGTCAGCTGTATCACGATCGCGAAGAGGTGACGGTACATATTCGTCGCTGGTGGGCGGCAGTAGGCGGGCGTCGCGACGAGCGATAGCGCGCGCTTTGTTTTGCCCGGTGGCGCTATGCTTGCCGGGCCAACAAAACCGTGAACCGTTTAACGCTCTAACTGCAACTGCTGCAAATTCCCGTCCAGCTGTAAATCCGTCTGTAACGTCGCCACATCCCGACATATAAACGCCATCTCTTTGTGCGCCTCCAGCTTTTTGCGCCATTTTTCCGGCACGTCATCCAGCCTGGCGTATATCCCCTCCAGACTCTGAAAATCTGTCAGCAGCTGGGAGGCGCTCTTCGGCCCGATGCCCGCGACACCCGGTACCTTCGAGCTGCTTATCCCCGCCAGTCCCCAGTAGTCAGGCAGCTGTTCTGGTGAGACGCCAAACTCGCTGGCAATAAATGGCGCGTCCAGCCAGCGTTTCTGGAAGTAATCGCGGATGCGGATGGTGGGAGAGAGAAGCTGGCAGTAGCCTTTGTCCGTTGAAACGATAGTGGCCTGATGTCCGGCACTCGCTACCTTGACCGCAAGCGTCGCGGCCAGATCGTCCGCTTCGTTGCCGTGTGCGCTCCAGCAGGGAACGCCGCGTTGTTCAAAGGCCGCGCGAATAACGGGCATTTCGGCATGCAGGTCGTCCGGCATCGGCGCGCGTCCGGCCTTGTAGTCAGGGAGACGCTGGTGTCGCCAGCCGCTGTTCCGCGCTTCGTCATCAAACACCGCCACTGCATGGGTAGGTTCGCTATGGCGAATAAGCTGCTCCAGCGCGTGCAGGCAAGTGTCCTTACAGGGCGTGCCCTGTACCGCATGTATACGGCGAATCAGGTTGAGCGCGTCGACGATAAGTAAATGAACAGCCACAGATAATCTCCCTTAAAGCTAATGGGTAAAGGGTATCACTGTCAGCGGGTTGAAACGAATAGCGTGAGGGAAAACAGGAAGAAGCCTCGCAAAACGAGGCTTCCTGAGAGGCTTAATCGCAGGTCACGATCTTCATCGCCAGGCCGCCGCGAGAGGTTTCGCGGTATTTGGCGTTCATATCTTTGCCGGTTTCGTACATGGTTTCGATAACTTTATCGAGGCAGACGCGCGGTTCGCTGGTGCGGCGCAGGGCCATACGTGCCGCGTTCACCGCCTTCACGGAGGCGATCGCGTTACGCTCGATGCACGGTACCTGTACCTGCCCGGCAACCGGGTCACAGGTCAGACCCAGGTTATGCTCCATGCCGATTTCCGCCGCAATGCACACCTGAGCCGGGCTGGCGCCCAGCAGTTCAGCCAGACCCGCCGCCGCCATGGAGCAGGCCACGCCGACTTCACCCTGGCAGCCCACTTCCGCACCGGAAATCGACGCGTTCATCTTATACAGAGAACCAATCGCGCTGGCGACCAGCAGATAGCGCGCCAGAGAGTTGGCGTTGACCTCACGGATAAACTTGTCGTAGTACGCCAGCACAGCCGGAACGATACCGCATGCGCCGTTGGTCGGCGCGGTGACCACGCGGCCCCCTGCGGCGTTCTCTTCATTCACCGCCAGGGCGAACATGTTAATCCAGTCCACGACGGCCATGGGGTCGGTAGTCGTTTTGTCGGTGCTCACCAGCATACGGCGCAGCGCCGCCGCACGACGCGGTACGCGAAGCTTGCCAGGCAGAACGCCTTCGGTAGTGATCCCGCGCTCAATACCGCCGCGCATCACTTCCCAGACGCTGGTGAAGTGCTGTTCAAGTTCCTCTTTGCTGTGAAGGGCCAGCTCGTTTTTCATCATCAGACCAGAGAGGGAAAGCCCCGTCTCCTGGCAGTGACGCTGAAGATCCGCCGCCGTTTTGTACGGATACGGCACTTCAACAGAAGAGGTACTGGTTTGACCAAAGTGGTCTTCGTCGACGATAAAACCGCCGCCGATAGAGTAATACGTCTGGCTGTAAACCGCTTTGTCGCCGGCCAACGCGGTAATGCGCATGCCGTTTTCGTGCAGCGACAGGTTGTCCGCATGGAAATTCATGCAATGGTCAACCGGGAATTCAACCTCATGCTCACCGTTCGCCAGCAGCAAACGACCGTGGGTGTTCACATCCTGGATGAAGCCAGGGATCGCATCAATATCAACGGTATCCGGCAGGTTCCCCGCCAGGCCCATGATAATGGCGATATCGGTATGGTGGCCTTTCCCGGTCAGAGAAAGGGAACCGTAAACATCGACAACCACGCGGGTAACGTCATGCAAGATGCCGCGTGCAATCAAGTCGTCCGTGAACTGCTTACCGGCTTTCATTGGTCCGACGGTGTGAGAGCTGGAAGGACCAATACCGATTTTGAAGATATCGAATACGCTAATCATGATGCGTCCATTGCTTTCAGTCAGAGAGGGAGGAGTGCGCCGTCCGAAGACGGCGCGGGTGACAATCAGAACATGGTGTACAGGGAGTAGAAGATCGCAGAGATAGCGATAAGACCCATGATAACCACGAAGACATTACTCACATGGCCGCTGTACTTACGCATGGCTGGCACTTTCTGAATCGCATACATCGGCATCAGGAACAGAATCATCGCGATGACCGGGCCACCCAGCGTTTCAATCATACCCAGGATGCTTGGGTTCAGGGTCGCTACCGCCCAGGTGGTGAGCAGCATGAACAGCGCAGTGATTTTATTCAGCTTGCTGATTTCAATGCTCTTGCCTTTACCACGCAGAGATTTAATCACCATACCGTTGAAGCCTTCGCGTGCGCCCAGGTAGTGGCCCAGGAAGGATTTGGTGATGGCGATCATCGCGATGATCGGTGCCATCCACGCAATCAGCGGTGCGTTAAAGTGGTTCGCCAGGTAAGACAGAATAGAGATGTTCTGATCTTTCGCTGCCGCCAGGTCTGCCGGGGAGAGGCTCAGTACGCAGCTGAAGACGAAGAACATCACGGTCAGCACCATCATGATGTGAGCGCGAGCCAGGATGCTGGAGCACTTCTTCTCAGCGCCATTACCGTACTCTTCACGTTTCGCCACCGCGAAAGAGGAGATGATCGGGGAGTGGTTGAAGGAGAAGACCATGACCGGGATTGCCAGCCACAGGGTCATCAGCAGGCCGTTACCGGTTGCAGACGCGCTGCTCAGGGACAGCGTTTCCAGTGCGGCACCGTTCCACTGTGGGATCAGGTAGCAGGCCAGCAGCATCAGTGCAGCGACAAACGGGAATACCAGCACGCTCATGGCTTTCACAATCATCTGCTCACCGAAGCGCACGATGGTCATCATGCCGACAATCAGGATCAGAGACAGGATGGCACGCGGTGGTGGCGTCATGTGCAGCTGGTGCAACATGAAGCTTTCAACGGTGTTGGTGATGGCCACGCTGTAAACCAGCAGGATGGGATAAATCGCGAAGAAGTAGAGCAGGGTAATCAGTTTACCTGCACCCACGCCGAAGTGTTCTTCAACAACTTCAGTGATGTCTTCGCCCGGGTTTTTACCGGACAGCACGAAGCGGGTCAGACCGCGGTGTGCGAAGTAGGTCATCGGGAAGGCGATGATGGCCATGATGATCAGCGGAATCAGACCGCCGACGCCTGCGTTGATAGGAAGAAACAGTACACCAGCGCCGATTGCTGTGCCGTAAAGGCCAAGCATCCACATGGTATCCGTTTTGCGCCAACCACTTCGGGATTCAATCGAAGCAACGGTGCTGGTTTGAGTGGTTTCCATCTATATCTCCTGGAGGAAGCAAATTGTCAGGTTTCTAGTCAAATCCGATGAAAAAGTGCCTGACGGTAATATGAAATTCGTTCAGTGACGGTTTTTTAATAATTTTCGCCCGTAACTATTGGCGGGCGGAAAGATACATTCTCGTTATGAATCTATCAGTGATCCTGATCCCAAATGCAATAATCCACTTATGAAGTGGGCATCTTTAGACCATTTATCTGTTAAAAAAACATCAAAGAGAATTTACGCGCGCGCAGGCTATCACCAACGACATGTAAGCTAAAAGGGCGGCCCGCGAGATAGGTGTCTTTTGCTGTAAAGAAATGGCTTTTTAGGATTTTCTGGCGGGTAATTTAGATTAAGGCTGATAATTTGCGGTTGCTAATGCGAGGTAATCGTTTGCGTTTGCGGCGAGTTTGTTTAAGACATAAGTGATATCTATGAATTGATTCGGTAATAAAAAAGCCGGGACGCACAACAGGGCGTCCCGGCTTTAACGACAACAGACCAACCGTTAAGTGCAGATTTCGTAGCACGGAATATAGGCTGAGCCCGGCAACTTCATGCGGTGTTGGGCCACAAAGCCCTGAAGCATGTCATCCATGCGACGCATCATCTCCCGGTCACCGTGGATCTTGTACGGACCATACTGCTCAATCGCGCGAATGCCCATCTCTTTCACGTTCCCCGCGACAATCCCGGAGAAGGCGCGACGCAGATCGGCAGCCAGCACTTCCACCGGCTGGTCCGGGTAGAGTTTGAGGTTCGCCATATTTTCATGGGTAGGCTCAAACGGGATCTGCAGATCGGGCGCAATACGAATTGACCAGTTGAAGCTGTAAGCATCGCCGGTATCACGACGATTCTCTTTCACCAGCGGCATCGCTTTTTTCATCTGACGCGCCACTTCCGCCGCGTCATCGATGATGATGCGGTAGTGACGACGCGCGGTTTCTCCCAGCGTATGCACGATAAACTCGTCCAGCACGCGGAAGTAGTCTGCGCTCTCTTTTGGCCCGGTCAGGATCAGCGGCAGAACCTGATCTTTGTTGGCCGGGTTCATCAGAATACCCAGCAGATAGAGCAGCTCTTCCGCCGTGCCCACGCCGCCCGGGAAGATGATAATACCGTGCGCGATACGGACAAACGCCTCCAGGCGTTTCTCGATATCCGGCATGATAATCAGCTCGTTCACCAGTGGGTTAGGCGGCTCAGCGGCAATGATTGACGGCTCGGTCATGCCGATAAACCGTCCCTCTTTGTAACGCTGCTGCGCATGACCCACCGCGGCACCTTTCATTGGCGCTTCCATTGCCCCTGGACCACAGCCGGTACAGATATTTAGCTCACGCAGGCCAAGCTGCGTTCCTACCCGGCGGGCATAGAGATATTCGGTTTCGTTAATCGAGTGACCGCCCCAGCAGACCACCATGTTCGGGGCTTCGCCAACGTGCAGGGCACGTGCGTTGCGCAGAATAGAGAATACCAGGTTGGTAATATGGACCGAGCTTTCCAGATCGAGATGCTGGAAACGGCCTGCGTTGTGGATCTGCCCGTTAACAAACAGGATGTCACGCAGTACGGCAAACAGGTTGGCCTGAAGGGAACGAATGATACGCCCGTCAACAAAGGCCTCTTCTGGCGGGTTGATCACTTCCAGTTTCACGCCGCGCTCGCGGCGCAGCACGTTGATATCAAAGCTTTCGAAGCGGGACAGCAGTTCTTTACTGTTATCTGTCAGGCTTCCGGAGTTCAGTACGGCAAGTGAACAGTTACGAAACAATTGATACAAATCGCTGCTGGCCGTGCGTTTAAGCATGTCCACTTCCAGCTGCGACAACATATCCATTGAGCCAAGCGGGCTAATATGTGTAATCAAGTGAGCTCCTTATGGGACGATTATCGTCATTCCCTTTGATTACAATAGCCCTGGCGTGTGAGGTTTCACAACACTTCGGGCGGAATACCGCCCGCATATTGTGAAAAAATTTATATTATTGACGTACCAGGCGACCCGTCGCTGGCACAAAATCAGTGTTGGTGCGCCACGGGTTAATGTCCAGCCCACCACGTCGGGTATAGCGCGCGTAAACGCTCAACTTCTCTGGCTGGCAGAAACGCTGGATATCACTAAAAATACGCTCCACGCACTGCTCGTGGAATTCGTTGTGATGGCGGAACGACACCAGATAGCGCAGCAGCTTTTCGCGATCGATTTTCGGGCCGCGATACTGGATCTGTACCGAACCCCAGTCCGGCTGGTGGGTAATCAGACAGTTGGATTTCAGCAGATGGCTGACCAGCGTCTCTTCAACCACCTTGCCGCTCGCCGCGTTTTCGAGGTAATCGGCGCTGAATTCATAATTCTCCACCTCGATATCCTGATCGTCGATGCAGGTTCCGTTGAAGTGGGCGATCGGCTGCCCTTCCAGTTCGTGCAGGCGGTACAGCGAAACGCTGACCTGACCCTGAGCACAGGCGGTTAAATCGCGTTCCAGCGTCTGCTGAACCTCATCCCAGTGATTAAATTTGGTCTGGTTGAAACTGTTGAGATAGAGCTTAAAGCTCTTGGATTCCACCAGATTCTGGCTGGCGTAATCCAGCTCAACGTGTCCGACCGCCACCTGCGGCAGGCCGCGCGCGTTGAGCCAGGAGATTTCATACAGCGTCCAGATATCGCCGCCCACGAACGGCAGCGCGTCCGCGTGCAATCCCAGAGGATCGCGGTTCAGACTGCGCGGCACACCCTGCAGCAGGCTTGCATCGTAGGTATCGCGGTAATCGGTCGATTTACCCAGCGTTAAGCCGGTTAACGCCTGATGATTTTCGTAAGACATGTTTCATAGCCACTTTACAGGTATACTTATGGGCTGAGTTTATCCTGTCTTACAAGAAGAGAGAAATCGGTGGACATCGAAACTGCAAATGCCCTTACTACCTTCACGACCCGCTATTGCGATGCGTGGCATGAAAAGCATGGAACGTGGCCGCAAAGTGCTGAATTATATGGCGTACCGTCACCGTGCATTATCTCTTCTCAGGATGATTATGTTATCTGGCAGCCGAAGCCGAGTACCGCCGGGCAAAATGTAAATGCGGTTGAACGGGCTATGGAGATTGTGGTACAACCAGCGGTTCACGCGTTTTACGTCACGCAATTTGCAGGGGATATGCCCGCTCGCTTGGGTGATTTGACGCTGACGCTGTTGCAGACCTGGAGCGAAGACGATCTGCAGCGTGTTCAGGAAAACCTGATTGGTCATCTGGTCACGCAAAAACGCCTTAAGCTTTCTCCGACGCTCTTTATTGCTACGCTCGACAGTGACCTGGATGTGATTTCCGTCTGTAACCTGTCTGGCGAAGTGATTAAAGAGACCATCGGCACCCGCAATCGCGAGACCCTCGCCCCTTCACTTGCGGATTTCCTTACCCGACTTGAGCCTCTTCTGTAATCCATAATGCTACAGCGCGTGTGAGAGATCTCTTACAAGGTTTGTGAGAGATCGCTGGAACATTCAGTATTACCTCATTTAATTAAGATTAATATCACGCTGTTTTTCAATGGATTAGCTGTTTATCCCAGCTTTTATAGGGCTTTCTTACGTCTTACAACGCTCCCCTGGTGGGTTGTAAGACGAAGCGGAATAGCGGATTCTATCTCTGTCGACAGGACGCCGACACGAGAAACGAACATCAGGATGATGGCGTTTCTTACTCAGGACACGTCAGGATGACGCTGCAGGAAGGCTTCAGGATGAAGCAAAGGGATAACGCAGGACGCGTAAGGGACACCTCCAGGAAGGAGAACGAGAGCCGAACAGGACGGTCGGTGGGTCAGGAAGGCCAGGACGTTTCAGGATGAAACAAGCACGTCAGGAAGATGTGTGCAGGATGCGAAAGGTAGACGGATGACCAGCCCTTCGGGCATCAGGAATAGTTGTCACGGATGAGCAGGGAGCACGAATTGTAGCTGGAATGCTGCGGAACGAACCGGGAGCACTGTTTTTACAGTGCTCCCTTTTTATTTCTGCCTCCCGCAATGCTATGCTGCGCGCCGTTCACTTTTTCAGTTGAGGTTACCATGACGCAACACGATAGCATTCGTGCTCAGTTGCACGCCATCGAAGCCCTTTTGCGCCAACATCAGCTGTGGCAAGAGACCGCGCCGCAGCCGGAAGCGTTCGCCAGCACCCAGCCATTTTGTCTGGATACCCTGGCCCCGTTCGAGTGGCTCCAGTGGGTGTTAATTCCGCGCATGCACGCGCTGCTGGAAGGCGGTCATCCGCTGCCGCAGGCGTTTGCGGTCTCTCCCTATTATGAAATGGCTCTTGAGGCGACGCACCCTGCGCGCGCGGTCATGCTGGTTGAGCTGGAAAAACTGGATGCCCTGTTTGCCGGTGAAGATGCATGACGCTTGAGATCCTCTATCAGGACGAGTGGCTGGTGGCGGTGAATAAACCGTCTGGCTGGCTGGTGCACCGCAGCTGGCTGGATCGCGACGAGAAAGTGGTCGTGATGCAGACCGTACGCGACCAGATTGGTCAGCATGTTTTTACCGCCCATCGTCTCGACAGACCGACCTCCGGCGTGCTGCTGATGGGGCTTTCCAGCGAGGCGGGACGTCTGCTGTCTCAGCAGTTCGAACAGCACCAGATCCAGAAACGCTACCACGCGATCGTGCGCGGCTGGCTGACGGACGCCGCCACGCTCGACTATCCGCTGGTAGAGGAGCTGGATAAAATCGCCGATAAATTTGCCCGCGATGACAAAGGCCCGCAGCCTGCCGTGACGGATTATCGCGGCATGGCGACCACGGAAATGCCGGTGGCAACCAGCAAATTCCCCACTACGCGCTACAGCCTGGTTGAGCTTTTGCCCAAAACCGGGCGTAAACACCAGCTGCGACGCCATCTTGCGCACCTGCGCCACCCGATTATTGGCGACAGCAAGCACGGCGATCTGCGCCAGAATCGCAGCGCGACCGAGCATTTTGGCTGTAACAGACTGATGTTACACGCCAGCGAGCTTAGCCTGACCCACCCGTTTACCGGCGAACCGCTGAATATCCGTGCAGGGCTGGATGATGTCTGGATGCAGGCGCTGTCACAGTTTGGCTGGCTGGGGCAACTCCCCGAAAATGAAAGGGTTGAGTTTGTATCTGGCAACGTTCAGGATGAACAGTAAACGCATTCATAGGGAAAAATATCATGGCTGAAGTAGGCATTTTTGTCGGCACTATGTACGGCAACTCACTGCTGGTAGCGGAAGAGGCTGAGGCGATTCTGGCAAGCCAGGGCCATAAAGCCACGGTCTATGAAGACCCGGAACTGGCAGACTGGGAAAAGTATAAAGATAAATACATTCTGGTGGTGACGTCCACTACCGGGCAGGGCGATCTGCCGGACAGCATCGTGCCACTTTTCCAGGGCATTAAAGACCAGCTTGGCTATCAGCCGGACGTTCACTACGGCATCATTGCCCTGGGCGATAGCTCTTACGCAAACTTCTGCGGCGGCGGCAAGCAGTTTGATGCGCTCCTGCAGGAACAGAGCGCCCAGCGCGTCGGCGAGATGCTGCTGATTGATGCCGGTGAGCATCCTGAACCGGAAAGCGAATCGAACCCGTGGGTCGAGCAGTGGGCTACGCTCCTGAAATAGTTTTCCAGGCCGGGTCAGGCGAAGCCGCCACCCGGCAATACACTCCGCACCAAACCTCAATTCCGTGAACCACCTTCCACTTGCCTGGGCTTATGCCATAAACAACCGCTCGCACACCCTTTAATACTGTGTTTTTGCACGGTGAGAGAACGAGTCACTCCTTCATATACTTTTCCGGTCACTTATAAAACGGCTTCAGGCCGTACCAAAACGACAAAACACATCTCATTCTGATTACCCTACCGGTGCTGTACAGAATGAACCAGGCGAAAGCTATGTTTCAGGAGTGCAACAATGAGTACATTAAGCCACGCAGCGAGCAGCGCTGAGAAGCGCACGAATGCCCGCTACTGGATAGTGGTGATGCTGTTTATCGTCACATCCTTTAACTATGGTGACCGCGCCACGCTGTCGATTGCCGGCTCTGAAATGGCAAAAGATATCGGCCTTGATCCGGTGGGCATGGGTTACGTTTTCTCCGCATTCTCATGGGCCTACGTCATCGGGCAAATTCCAGGCGGCTGGCTTCTGGACCGTTTTGGCTCTAAACGTGTCTATTTCTGGTCCATCTTTATCTGGTCTGCATTTACCCTTTTGCAGGGCTTTGTCGATGTTTTCAACGGTTTTGGCATTATCGTCGCGCTCTTTACGCTGCGCTTCCTGGTAGGTCTGGCAGAAGCGCCTTCCTTCCCGGGGAACAGTCGTATTGTCGCGGCCTGGTTCCCGGCGCAGGAGAGGGGAACGGCGGTGGCGATTTTTAACTCCGCCCAATATTTCGCCACGGTGATCTTCGCACCCATTATGGGCTGGCTGACGCACGAAGTGGGCTGGTCGCACGTCTTCTTCTTTATGGGCGGGCTAGGGATCATCATTAGCTTCGTCTGGTTGAAAGTGATCCACGAACCGAATCAGCATCCTGGCGTAAACAAGAAAGAGCTGGAGTACATTGCGGAAGGTGGTGCGCTGATCAACATGGATCAGAAGTCCGGGAAAGTAAAAGTCCCGTTCAGCCAGAAATGGGCGCAGATCAAACAGCTTGTCGGTACGCGGATGATGATCGGCATCTATCTGGGCCAGTACTGTATCAACGCTCTAACCTACTTTTTCATCACCTGGTTCCCGGTGTACCTGGTGCAGGCGCGAGGGATGTCGATCCTGAAAGCGGGATTTGTTGCTTCGATCCCGGCGATCTGCGGCTTTATCGGTGGCGTGCTCGGCGGGGTGATATCCGACTGGCTGATGCGCCGCACCGGATCGCTGAATATCGCGCGTAAAACGCCGATTGTGCTCGGCATGTTGCTCTCCATGACCATGGTGTTCTGCAACTACGTCAGCGCCGAGTGGATGGTTATCGGCTTTATGGCGATGGCCTTCTTCGGCAAAGGCATTGGCGCGCTGGGCTGGGCGGTGATGGCGGATACCGCGCCAAAAGAGATCAGCGGCCTGAGCGGCGGTCTTTTCAACATGTTCGGCAACATTTCCGGGATTGTTACGCCAATCGCGATTGGCTACATCGTTGGTACGACGGGGTCATTCAACGGTGCACTGATCTACGTCGGCGTGCATGCGCTGGTGGCAGTCCTGAGTTACCTGGTGCTGGTGGGGGATATCAAACGTATTGAACTCAAACCCGTAGTGGAGCGTGGCTGATGACAACGCAATCAAGCCCCATCGTGACTGAAATGAACGTTATTCCCGTGGCCGGGCAGGACAGCATGCTGCTCAATATTGGCGGCGCGCACAATGCGTGGTTTACCCGCAATATCGTGGTGTTGACTGATAGCGCAGGAAATACTGGCGTGGGTGAGGCACCTGGTGGGGAGGTGATCTACCAGACCCTGGTCGAAGCCATTCCGCAGGTGGTGGGCCAGGAGGTTGCCCGCCTGAACAAGGTGGTTCAACGGGTGCATAAGGGTAATCAGTCGGCAGATTTTGATACCTTCGGTAAAGGAGCCTGGACGTTTGAGCTGCGCGTCAACGCGGTGGCCGCGCTGGAGGCCGCCCTGCTTGATTTACTGGGTAAAGCGCTGAATGTCCCGGTCTGCGAGCTGCTGGGGCCGGGCAAACAGCGTGATGCCGTCACCGTGCTTGGCTATCTGTTCTACGTGGGCGATCGCACGAAAACCGATCTCCCCTATCTGGCGCAATCACCGGGTAACCACGACTGGTATCAGCTGCGCCACCAGCAAGCCCTTACCCGCGACGCGGTGGTCCGCCTGGCCGAGGCGGCTCAGGATCGCTACGGCTTCAAAGATTTCAAGCTCAAGGGTGGCGTGCTGCCCGGTGAGCAGGAGATTGAAACCGCCCGGGCGTTGAAAAAACGTTTCCCGGAGGCGCGTATCACCGTTGACCCTAACGGCGCCTGGCTGCTGGAGGAAGCCATCAGCCTGTGCAAAGGTCTGGGAGACGTGCTGACCTACGCAGAAGACCCGTGTGGCGCGGAGCAGGGCTTATCTGGCCGTGAAGTCATGGCCGAATTCCGACGTGCCACCGGCTTACCGGTCGCCACCAATATGATTGCCACTAACTGGCGCGAAATGGGTCATGCGGTGATGCTGAACGCCGTCGATATTCCGCTGGCGGACCCGCACTTCTGGACGCTCTCCGGCGCGGTGCGTGTGGCGCAACTGTGCGATGACTGGGGACTGACCTGGGGCTGCCACTCCAACAATCACTTCGACATTTCGCTGGCGATGTTCACCCACGTTGGCGCCGCGGCACCGGGAAACCCGACCGCTATCGACACCCACTGGATTTGGCAGGAAGGCGAAGCCCGCCTGACGAAAAATCCGCTGGAAATCAAAAATGGCAAGATTGCCGTTCCCGATGCGCCGGGCCTGGGCGTGGAGCTTGACTGGGATCAGCTTCATAAAGCCCACGAGGCGTATAAAAAGCTACCGGGCGGTGCGCGTAATGACGCAGGCCCGATGCAATACCTTATTCCCGGCTGGACATTTGACCGTAAGCGCCCTGTTTTTGGACGTCACTGATAAAAGGATTACACGATGAGTACTTTTACGACCCCTGTCGTCACTTCCATGCAAATCATTCCGGTCGCGGGTCATGACAGCATGCTGATGAACCTGAGCGGGGCACATGCACCGTTCTTTACCCGCAATATTGTCATTATCAAAGACAATGCCGGCCATACCGGTGTGGGTGAAATTCCGGGCGGGGAGAAGATCCGTAAAACGCTGGAGGATGCCATTCCGCTGGTGGTGGGCAAAACGCTGGGTGAGTACAAAAATGTCCTCAACACCGTGCGCAACACCTTTGCCGACCGCGATGCGGGTGGCAGGGGGCCGCAAACCTTCGATCTGCGAACCACCATCCACGTGGTGACCGGGATTGAAGCCGCAATGCTGGATTTGCTGGGTCAGCACCTGGGCGTTAACGTCGCCTCGCTGCTGGGTGAGGGGCAGCAGCGTTCAGAAGTAGAAATGCTTGGCTATCTGTTCTTTGTCGGCAATCGCACACTGACGCCGCTGCCGTACCAAAGCCAGACGAAGGAAGCATGCGACTGGTACCGGCTGCGCCATGAAGAGGCGATGACCCCGGATGCGGTGGTGAGGCTGGCGGAAGCGGCATACGAAAAATATGGCTTCAATGATTTCAAACTGAAAGGCGGCGTGCTGGCGGGTGAAGAAGAGGCAGAGGCCATTTCCGCGCTGGCAAAACGCTTCCCACAGGCGCGCGTGACGCTTGATCCAAACGGTGCATGGTCGCTTGATGAAGCGATCAAAATAGGTAAACAGCTCAAAGGTGTGCTGGCGTATGCCGAGGATCCCTGCGGGGCCGAGCAAGGTTTCTCGGGCCGCGAAGTGATGGCGGAATTCCGTCGCGCCACGGGGCTGCCGACCGCGACCAATATGATTGCCACCGACTGGCGTCAGATGGGGCATACCCTGTCATTACAATCCGTCGATATTCCGCTGGCTGACCCGCACTTCTGGACGATGCAGGGCTCGGTCCGCGTGGCGCAGATGTGCCATGAGTTTGGCCTGACCTGGGGATCGCATTCTAATAACCACTTCGACGTGTCGCTGGCAATGTTCACCCACGTTGCCGCCGCCGCACCGGGCACCATTACTGCTATCGACACCCACTGGATCTGGCAGGAGGGGAATCAGCGTCTGACCAAAGCGCCGTTTGAGATAAAAGGTGGCATGGTGCAGGTGCCTTCAACGCCGGGATTGGGCATTGAGCTCGATATGGACCAGGTGATGAAAGCGCACGAGCTTTATCAGAAACACGGTCTGGGCGCGCGGGACGACGCGATGGCGATGCAGTATCTGATCCCCGACTGGACATTCGACAATAAACGTCCGTGCATGGTACGATAAACGCACTGGGACCGCTCCCATTAGCGGTTCTTTACGTGGTGTATGCTTAACGTAACGACTATGCGTAAGGATGGCTTATGAAAATTGTTATCGCACCGGACTCGTATAAGGAAAGTTTGAGTGCGCTTGAGGTTGCGACAGCGATAGAGCGCGGTTTTCGCGAGATCTTTCCCGAGGCGGTTTACGTCAAACTGCCGGTCGCGGATGGGGGAGAAGGCACCGTTGAGGCGATGATCGCGGCAACGCAGGGGCGAAGGGTACATGTCCCGGTGACCGGTCCCCTCGGCGAGCGGGTGGAAGGATTTTACGGGATTTCGGGTGACGAACAGAGCGCCTTTATTGAAATGGCGGCGGCAAGCGGTCTGGAACTGGTTGCGCCTTCGCAGCGCGATCCCCTGAAAACGACCTCCTGGGGCACAGGTGAACTTATCCGTCACGCGCTGGATGCGGGCGTTAAGCATATCATCATCGGTATCGGCGGCAGCGCCACCAATGACGGCGGGGCCGGGATGATGCAGGCGCTGGGTGCGAAGCTGCTCGACGCCAGTGAACAGCCGCTGGGGCAGGGCGGAGGCGAGCTGGGAAAACTCGCGCGTATCGACCTGAGCGGCCTGGACACGCGTCTGGCCGAGTGCCGGATTGAGGTCGCCTGCGACGTGACCAATCCTCTGGTTGGAAAGGATGGCGCGTCAGCCGTATTTGGCCCGCAAAAGGGGGCCACGCCTGAGATGATCATCACCCTGGACAATGCGCTTGCTCATTATGCGCGGATTATTGCCCGGGATCTGGATATGGATGTGCTAAACCTTGCTGGCGGTGGTGCGGCGGGGGGCATGGGCGCGGCGCTGTACGCTTTTTGCGGCGCGCAGTTGCGCCAGGGCATTGAGATTGTAACCGATGCGCTACACCTGGCCGACCAGGTGGCCGATGCAGATTTGGTTATCACCGGCGAAGGCCGCATCGACAGCCAGACGATCCACGGCAAAGTCCCGGTGGGGGTAGCGAAGGTCGCGAAACGCTTTAACAAACCCGTTATCGGGATTGCGGGCAGTCTGACGGCGGATGTTGGCGTGGTACACGATCACGGCATTGATGCGGTGTTTAGCGTGATTTACACCATCTGCTCGCTGGAAGATGCGCTGGAAAATGCCAGCGCGAATGTACAGATGACCGCCAGAAATATCGCGGCGGTGCTGAAAGTGGGGCAGGGAATGTAGTTCTCCCGCTCCCCGTAGGAGAGGGTTGGGGTGAGGGCATCAGGCCGCACCCGCAATCGTAGGCCCGGTAAGGCGAAGCCGCCACCGGGCTTTTATCTCAGCTCCCCAATACCTTCATCGCTTCACGCGTCACGTTATCCATTTCATCCAGCAGCTCCAGAAACTCGGGTTCCAGCTCCGATTCTGGCGTACCTGCGCGCAGTTGCTGCTCCAGCAGCTGGCAGAGATTTTTAAGCCGCGGTACGCCGCTATAGCCGCAGCTGCCGTGAAGCTTGTGGATGGCTTCCAGCAGTTCATCCGGGTGTTCCCCCACAAGCTGTTCTTCAACCTTATTACGTATCTCCGGCAGAAACGCGACCAGCATTTGCAGCATCTCGCGGGCTAAATCGGGTTTACCTGCCGCCTGACGCAGCGCAAGCTGCCAGTCAAAGGTTGCGTTTTGATTGACGGCGACCTCAACCGGCTCGCTGGAAACCGTGTAGCTTCCGCCAATATGTCCCGGCTTATAGCGTAACAGCAGGTTATGAAGCTTCTCTTCGTCGATAGGTTTCGCCAGATAATCATTCATCCCGGCGCTCAGTAACTTCTCTTTCTGACCGGCCATCGCATGCGCGGTGACCGCAATCACCGGCGTTTGCTGCTGATGTGGCAGCTGGTGGATCAACTCACAGGCCCGAATGCCATCCATGCCCGGCATCTGAATATCCATCAGAATTAAATCGAACTGCATCTGTTTGGCTTGTTCAACGGCCTGCGTGCCGCTGGTGCACAGCTCCACATGCTGAACCTGATCTTCCAGCAACACGCCAATGAGCTTCAGGTTTGCCGGGTTGTCATCAACTGCCATCACGCTCATCGGCAGTTTTTGCTCATCGTTAATCAGCGGAAGGGCATGCTGGCTAAGACGGCAATACTCCGTGAGGGCGGGCAGCAGGCGGGTGGCGGTGAGGGGTTTAAGCAGACACGCAGCTGCCCCGTCGTTTTTCAACTCTTCCGCGTTTATCTGAGCGTGGCAGGGCAGCGCCAGCAGCAGATAGTCAGTCATCGACGCGGCTTTCGCCAGCCGCTCCTGCTGCATGGTCAGTTCGCCGGTGAACGTCACCGGAATACCCATCAGCAGAATGTCGTAGTGCTCAACGGCAAGCGCCGAGAAGGTAGGGCTGTAGACTACCTCCAGGGGGGTGGTGCTTAAAATATCCAGCGTGCACTGCGCGGCCGCCGCGTTAGGCTCGACGTAGGCCAGAAGCTTACCTTTCAGGCAGCCCGTCACCGGACCGTCGGTCAACGCGTTCGGATTGAGATCCAGGTTAATGTGGAACCAGAAGGTTGAACCGCGGTTTGGCTGGCTGTGGAAAGAGATATCGCCGCCCATCTCGTTTACCAGCCTCTGCGTAATCACCAGCCCCAGACCGGTACCGCCATGACGACGGGAGATACTGGCATCCGCCTGGCGGAACGCCTGGAACAGACGCGACTGATCGCGCTCGGGAATACCAATCCCGGTATCGCGGATCTGAACCTCAATCTGTACCTTGTTGTTACTGAGCGCGCGTTTTTCTACCAGAATGTCGATGTTGCCGCTTTCGGTGAATTTAATGGCGTTGCCAACAAGATTGGTAATGACCTGCTGAAGGCGCAGAGGATCGCCGATGACGTTATCCGGCACGTCGTTTTTGATGTTAAGCGTCAGTTCAAGGCCTTTGTCGTGTGACGAGTGGGCGAGCAGCGTGACCACTTCATCGAGCGTACCGCGCAGCGGGAACGGTATGCTCTCCAGAATAAGCTTGCCCGCCTCCAGCTTGGAGAAGTCCAGCACGTCGTTAATGATCGCCAGCAGGTTGTTGGCCGAACGTTCAATGGTGTGCAGATGATCGCGCTGCGTCGGGTTAAGCTCGCTTTTCAGCGTCAGGCGGGTAAAGCCGATCACCCCATTGAGCGGTGTACGCAGCTCGTGCGACATATTGGCAAGGAATTCAGATTTAATCCGCGCCGCTTCCTGGGCGCGCTTTTTCGCCAGATCCAGCTCAACGTTCTGGATCTCCATCTGCTCCAGCGTTTCGCGCAGGTCAGACGTCGCCTGGTCAACGTTATGTTGCATCTCTTCGTGATAGGCCGCCAGCGACATGGCCATCGAGTTGATGCCGTTTTTCAGCATATCCAGCTCGCCCAGCATAAAACCTTCTACGCGGCTGTCGAGCTGTCCCCGGCGGATGCGGTCAACGGTATTGACCATATTGCGGATGGGGCCCGTTACGTCGCGCATCAGGCGCCAGCCGAAGATCAGTGCAATACCAATACAGAACAGCATCATCACGCCAGAGATAAAAATCTCTTTGTACTGCTGTAGCCGGACTGACTTGAGATCCAGCTCCAGCGCCACATAGCCCAGCATGTTATCGCTGGATTTGGCGTCAGATTGCGCAGACTCGTCGGGGGAATAACTTTCCGACACGATCGGCGTGCGCAGGATCATGATATCGCCGCGCCGCAGTACGGTGAGATGGCGCGGGAAAGGTGTACCGTCCGGGATTTTCAGGGCCGCCGGATCGAGATGAAAATTCGAGGTGACAAACAGGCGGTTATGTTCGTCGTAAACGGAAATGGCGCGTACGATGTCCGAGTGGCGTCGGTGAAGCACGCTGATTAACTGCCCAATGGATTCGCGGTTTTGCAGGTTCATCCCGTACTCGCTTGAGACGGCGAGCGGTTCGATGATGCTGGCGCCTGCATCCTCCAGCTGTCGCTGCAAATCGTTATAGCGGTGCACCACAAAGAAGATACTCAGCAGCAAACCGATGAGAACGGTGGGGGCGAGGATCAAAATCATCATGCGCGCGCGCAGGCTGTAGTTGGTCATGGCGTTCCGTTATGGGACAATTAAGATAATTATGTTTATGTGAGAAAAATCTCGGCGATGGCGCAATTCTACTCTGCAAAACGACGCGTGACGACGCGTCAAATCATTACTGTTGAAGCCACAGACCTTGACCCGTTTGGTCAGGGGGTGGCTCATCACAATGGTAAGACTCTGTTTATAACAGGTTTGCTGCCAACAGAACGAGCAGAAATTACGCTGACGGAAGACAAACGCCAGTACGCGCGCGGACAGGTGAAGCGTCGCCTCAACGATAGCCCGGCGCGCGTTGCGCCACGCTGTCCGCATTTTGGCGTTTGCGGAGGCTGCCAGCAACAGCATGCGAGCACAGAATTACAGCAAAAAAGCAAAAGCCGCGCCCTGGCGCGTCTGCTGAAGCACGACGTGAATGAAGTTATTGCCGATGAGCCCTGGGGCTACCGTCGCCGCGCGCGTCTGAGTCTGAGCTATCAGCCCAAAACGGCGCGGCTGGAGATGGGTTTTCGCAAAGCGGCCTCCAGCGATATTGTTGATGTGAAGCAGTGCCCTGTTTTGGTGCCCCATCTTGAAGCATTGCTTCCGCACGTGCGCACTTGCCTCTCAGGACTGGACGGCGTTCGCCATCTTGGGCATGTCGAACTGGTCATGGCCAATAATGGCCCGCTGATGGTGTTGCGCCACACCGCGCCATTATCGAAAAAAGATCGCGAAAAACTGGAACGCTTTTCGCATTCCCACGACCTGGCGCTTTTCCTTGCTCCACAAAGCGAGATACTTGAACAGGTTACCGGTGATGCGCCCTGGTATGCGTCAAACGGGCTACGCTTAACGTTTAGCCCGCGGGATTTCATTCAGGTAAATGATGGCGTAAACCAGCAGATGGTTGAGAAAGCGCTGGCGTGGCTTGATATACAGCCCACCGATCGGGTGCTCGATCTGTTCTGCGGCATGGGCAACTTCACGCTGCCGCTGGCGCGAAAAGCAGCAAGCGTCGTTGGCGTGGAAGGCGTTGAAGCGCTGGTGGCTAAAGGGCAGGAGAACGCACAACAGAACGGCTTGCAAAATGTGACATTCTTTCATCAAAATCTTGAGGAAGATGTGACGCAACAGCCGTGGGCACTGCAGGGATTTGACAAAATCCTGCTCGACCCGGCGCGCGCCGGTGCCCCGGGCGTCATGGCGCATGTGATTAAACTTGCCCCGAAGCGTGTGGTCTATGTTTCCTGTAACCCGGCAACGCTTGCCCGTGACAGTGAGGTATTAATCAGCGCGGGTTACCAAATTCAGCGTCTGGCAATGCTGGACATGTTCCCGCACACTGGGCATCTGGAATCGATGGTGTTGTTCGAGCACATCTAATTTGTTTGGCTTGTCGACTTCGACAGGCCCTGGTCCCTAAAGGAGAGGACAATGGTTGCGGTAAGAAGTGCACATCTCAATAAAGCTGGGGAGTTTGACCCACAAAAATGGATCGCAAGTCTGGGAATTTCCAGCCAGCAGTCGTGTGAACGCTTAACCGAAACCTGGGCCTACTGTCTTCGCACCACACAGGGTCATCCGGATGCCGATCTCCTTTTGTGGCGCGGCGTGGAGATGGTTGAAATCTTATCCATGCTGAACATGGATATTGAAACGCTGCAGGCCGCGTTGCTGTTTCCTCTCGCCGATGCGAACGTCGTGACGGAAGACGTGCTGCGTGAGAGCGTCGGACAATCCGTCGTCGCGCTGATCCACGGCGTGCGCGATATGGCGGCTATCCGCCAGCTTAAAGCCGCGCACACCGATTCCGTCTCCTCTGAGCAGGTCGATAATGTCCGCCGGATGCTGCTGGCCATGGTGGATGATTTTCGCTGTGTGGTCATCAAACTGGCCGAGCGTATTGCCCACCTGCGTGAGGTGAAGGATGCGCCGGAAGACGAGCGCGTGCTGGCCGCCAAAGAGTGTACAAACATCTATGCGCCGCTGGCGAACCGGTTAGGTATCGGTCAGCTCAAATGGGAGCTGGAAGATTACTGCTTCCGTTATCTGCACCCGGCGGAATATAAGCGCATTGCCAAACTTCTGCATGAACGCCGCATTGACCGCGAGCACTATATCGAGGAGTTTGTCGGCGGCTTGCGCCAGGCGATGAAAGAAGAGAACGTGCGCGCCGAAGTCTACGGGCGACCTAAGCACATCTACAGCATCTGGCGCAAAATGCAGAAGAAACACCTCGCCTTTGACGAGCTGTTTGACGTGCGTGCCGTGCGTATCGTGGCGGAACGTCTGCAGGACTGCTACGCCGCGCTGGGGATCGTCCACACTCACTTCCGCCATCTGCCGGATGAGTTTGATGACTATGTGGCTAACCCTAAACCTAACGGTTATCAGTCCATTCACACCGTGGTGCTTGGCCCTGGCGGCAAAACGGTCGAAATTCAGATCCGCACCAAACAGATGCACGAAGATGCCGAGCTGGGCGTTGCCGCGCACTGGAAATACAAAGAGGGAACGTCGGGCGGGGCGCGTTCTGGTCACGAGGATCGCATCGCCTGGCTGCGCAAGCTGATTGCGTGGCAGGAAGAGATGGCCGACTCGGGCGAAATGCTCGACGAAGTCCGCAGCCAGGTCTTTGATGACCGGGTCTACGTCTTTACCCCGAAAGGGGATGTGGTCGACCTGCCAGCCGGTTCAACGCCGCTTGATTTTGCCTACCACATCCACAGTGACGTGGGGCACCGCTGTATCGGGGCGAAAATCGGCGGGCGCATCGTCCCGTTCACTTACCAGTTGCAGATGGGCGATCAGATTGAAATCATCACCCAGAAGCAGCCTAACCCGAGCCGGGACTGGCTTAATCCGAACCTGGGGTACGTCACCACCAGCCGCGGACGCTCAAAAATTCACGCCTGGTTCCGCAAGCAGGATCGAGACAAAAATATCCTTGCCGGTCGTCAGATCCTTGACGACGAACTGGAACATATCGGGATCAGCCTGAAAGAGGCCGAGAAATTCCTGCTGCCGCGCTACAACTTCAACGAGCTTGACGAACTGTTAGCGGCAATTGGCGGCGGCGATATTCGTCTCAATCAGATGGTTAACTTCCTGCAGGCGCAGTTCAATAAGCCAAGCGCGGAAGAGCAGGACGCGGCGGCGCTGAAGCAGCTGCAGCAGAAAACCTACGCCCCGCAGCAGCGCAGTAAAGACAATGGCCGGGTAGTGGTCGAGGGAGTGGGCAATCTGATGCACCACATTGCCCGCTGCTGTCAGCCAATTCCGGGCGACGACATCGTCGGCTTTATCACCCAGGGGCGCGGGATCTCGATCCACCGTTCCGACTGTGACCAGCTTGCCGAGCTGCAGTCCCATGCGCCGGAGCGCATCGTGGAAGCGGTCTGGGGGGAGAGCTACTCCGCCGGCTACTCGCTGGTGGTGCGTGTTACCGCCAATGACCGCAGCGGCCTGCTGCGCGATATCACCACCATTCTCGCCAACGAGAAGGTCAACGTGCTGGGTGTTGCCAGCCGCAGCGATACCCGCGAGCAGCTTGCCACCATCGATATGACCATCGAAATCTACAACCTGCAGGTGCTGGGTCGCGTGCTCGGCAAACTGAACCAGGTGCCGGATGTGATTGACGCGCGTCGTCTGCACGGCGGGTAAATACACTCTTCTGTAGGCCGGGTAAGGCTTTGCCGCCACCCGGCTTGTTTTTTGATGGAAAACACTATGACTCAAATCGACCGCCTGCTCGGCATCATGAAACGCCTGCGCGATCCGGAAAACGGCTGCCCGTGGGACAAAGAGCAGACTTTCTCCACCATCGCCCCGTACACGCTTGAAGAGACCTACGAGGTGCTGGACGCCATTTCTCGCGAGGATTTTGACGACCTGCGTGGTGAACTCGGCGACCTGCTGTTCCAGGTGGTGTTCTACGCCCAGATGGCGCAGGAAGAAGGGCGCTTTAACTTTGATGATATCTGCGCCGCTATCAGCGACAAGCTTGAGCGCCGTCACCCGCATATCTTTGGCGATGCCACCGCAGGCAACAGCGCGGAAGTACTGGCCCGCTGGGAGCAGATAAAAAGCGCCGAGCGTGCTGAAAAATCCCAGCATTCGGCGCTGGACGATATTCCTCTGAGTCTGCCTGCGCTGATGCGCGCGCATAAAATTCAAAAGCGTTGTTCCGCCGTCGGTTTTGACTGGGACTCTCTGGGACCGGTGCTGGATAAAGTGCATGAAGAGATCGACGAGGTTATGCACGAAGCACAGCAGGCGGTGGTGGATGAAGCAAAGCTTGAGGAAGAGATGGGCGATCTGTTGTTTGCGACCGTCAACCTTTCGCGCCATTTAGGTGTAAAAGCGGAAACCGCATTGCAAAAAGCCAATCTGAAATTCGAACGTCGTTTTCGTGAAGTGGAGCGGATTGTCGCCTCGCGCGGCCTGGAAATGACCGGAATTGACCTCCAGGCGATGGAAGAAGTCTGGCAGGAAGTAAAACGCCAGGAATCTGATCTCTAACGGAATTTTGCGATCAAGCGCAATTTGTGTGATTTTTTAAATGACAAGCGCTTGATTTGCGTCAAAAACATTTACCCAAAAGGGGCTATTTTCTCACTCCTTATGTTTGTCATGGCCTGGAATGGAGACGGAGAATGAAAGTTTGTGGCGCTCGCCGTGTTCGGGTATACTACTTTCCCGTCCTGGTTATTCCATCGTTTCACCCTAACTTCTCAGGTTCAGCATGACAACGAACTATATTTTTGTGACCGGCGGGGTCGTATCCTCTCTGGGTAAAGGCATTGCCGCAGCCTCCCTCGCAGCCATTCTTGAAGCCCGTGGCCTCAATGTGACCATGATGAAACTGGATCCGTACATCAACGTCGATCCTGGCACCATGAGCCCAACCCAGCACGGGGAAGTGTTCGTTACTGAAGACGGCGCTGAAACCGATCTGGATCTTGGCCACTACGAGCGTTTCATTCGTACCAAAATGACCCGTCGTAACAACTTTACGACTGGCCGCATCTACTCCGACGTTCTGCGTAAAGAGCGCCGCGGTGACTACCTGGGCGCGACCGTTCAGGTTATCCCACACATCACTAACGCCATCAAAGAGCGTGTCCTTGCCGGTGGCGAAGGGCATGACGTTGTGCTGGTTGAAATCGGCGGTACCGTAGGGGATATCGAATCCCTGCCGTTCCTCGAAGCGATTCGTCAGCTGGCGGTAGATATTGGTCGTGAGCATGCGCTGTTCATGCACCTGACGCTGGTGCCTTACATGGCGGCTGCAGGTGAAGTGAAAACCAAACCGACTCAGCACTCTGTTAAAGAGCTGCTCTCCATCGGTATTCAGCCTGACATCCTGGTTTGCCGTTCCGATCGCGCTATCCCGGCGAACGAACGTGCGAAAATTGCATTGTTCTGTAACGTGCCTGAAAAAGCCGTTATTTCAATGAAAGATGTCGATTCCATTTATAAAATCCCGGGCCTGTTGAAATCGCAGGGCCTGGACGATTATATTTGTAAACGATTCAGCTTGAACTGTCCGGAAGCTAACCTGTCTGAATGGGAACAGGTTATCTATGAAGAAGCCAATCCGGCGGGCGAAGTGACTATCGGTATGGTCGGCAAGTACATTGAACTGCCGGATGCCTATAAGTCAGTTATCGAAGCGCTGAAACACGGTGGTCTGAAGAACCGCGTCTCCGTGAACATCAAGCTGATCGATTCGCAGGATGTTGAAACGCGTGGCGTGGAAATTCTGAAAGATCTGGATGCGATTCTCATCCCTGGCGGCTTTGGCTACCGCGGTGTTGAAGGCAAGATCGCCACTGCACGCTATGCGCGTGAAAACAATATTCCTTACCTCGGCATCTGCCTGGGTATGCAGGTTGCGCTGATCGAATTTGCGCGCAACGTAGCGGGAATGGAAAACGCGAACTCTACGGAATTTGTGCCAGACTGTAAGTACCCTGTAGTGGCGCTGATTACGGAATGGCGCGACGAAGACGGTAACGTCGAAGTCCGTACCGAGAAGAGCGATCTGGGTGGCACAATGCGTCTTGGCGCACAGGCCTGCCAACTGTCCGACGATAGCGTGGTTCGCAAGCTGTATGGCGAATCGGTCATCACCGAGCGCCATCGTCACCGCTATGAAGTCAACAACATGCTGTTGAAACAAATTGAAGCTGCGGGCCTGCGCGTTGCGGGCCGCTCCGGGGATGATCAGTTAGTCGAGATCATTGAAGTGCCAAACCATCCATGGTTTGTTGCCTGCCAGTTCCACCCGGAATTTACTTCAACGCCGCGTGACGGGCATCCGCTGTTTGCAGGCTTCGTGAAAGCCGCCAGCGAGTACCAGAAGCGTCAGGCGAAGTAAAAAAAGTTAGAACGGCAACGCGTACCTTTGGTACGCGTTGTTTGTCTGGAGTTTTAGTTTAACTTGTACTGAGGAAAATCTAATGTCCAAAATCGTTAAAGTCATCGGTCGTGAAATCATCGACTCCCGTGGTAACCCGACCGTTGAAGCTGAAGTTCATCTGGAAGGTGGTTTCGTCGGTATGGCAGCTGCTCCATCAGGTGCTTCTACGGGTTCCCGCGAAGCGCTGGAACTGCGCGATGGCGACAAATCCCGTTTCATGGGCAAAGGCGTACTGAAAGCGGTTGGCGCTGTAAACGGTCCTATTGCTCAGGCCATCATTGGCAAAGACGCTAAAGACCAGGCTGGCATCGACAAGATCATGATCGATCTGGACGGTACTGAAAACAAATCTAACTTCGGTGCGAACGCAATCCTGGCGGTTTCCCTGGCGAACGCCAAAGCAGCAGCGGCTGCTAAAGGTATGCCACTGTTCGAGCACATCGCTGAACTGAACGGCACCCCAGGCAAATACTCCATGCCTGTACCAATGATGAACATCATCAACGGTGGTGAGCACGCAGACAACAACGTTGATATTCAGGAATTCATGATTCAGCCAGTTGGCGCGAAATCCCTGAAAGAAGCGGTACGTATGGGTTCTGAAGTGTTCCACAACCTGGCTAAAGTTCTGAAAGCTAAAGGTATGAACACGGCTGTAGGTGACGAAGGTGGCTATGCGCCAAACCTGGGTTCTAACGCAGAAGCTCTGGCTGTTATCGCAGAAGCAGTAAAAGCTGCTGGCTACGAGCTGGGCAAAGACATCACCCTGGCGATGGACTGTGCAGCATCTGAATTCTACAAAGACGGTAAATACGTTCTGGCTGGCGAAGGCAACAAAGCGTTCACCTCCGAAGAGTTCACTCACTTCCTGGAAGACCTGACCAAACAGTACCCAATCGTCTCTATCGAAGACGGTCTGGACGAGTCTGACTGGGATGGTTTCGCATACCAGACCAAAGTACTGGGCGACAAAATCCAGCTGGTTGGTGATGATCTGTTCGTAACCAACACCAAGATCCTGAAAGAAGGCATCGAGAAAGGCATCGTTAACTCCATCCTGATCAAATTCAACCAGATCGGTTCTCTGACCGAAACCCTGGCTGCGATCAAAATGGCGAAAGACGCTGGCTACACCGCTGTCATCTCTCACCGTTCTGGTGAAACTGAAGATGCAACCATTGCTGACCTGGCAGTGGGTACCGCTGCAGGCCAGATCAAAACCGGTTCTATGAGCCGTTCTGACCGTGTTGCTAAATACAACCAGCTGATTCGTATCGAAGAAGCGCTGGGCGAAAAAGCACCATACAACGGTCGTAAAGAGATCAAAGGCCAGGCATAATTGCTTAAGCCTTAAATGAAAATGCCAGTCGAAAGACTGGCATTTTTTTTGGCTATTTAAAATCGACCGCCATTTGCTCCGGGATGGTCAATCCCCGGGTGGTCTGGACGCAGCGGGCGATATAATCCGTAAAACGCGGGGGTTTCGGCATTCCCATGCTGAGCAGCTTATCGTTGCTGAAGCGCACGTTCAGCGTGGCAAAGGCGCCGAATAAGCGCATCGCTCTCAGCATCAGGCGTTCGTTGCATGGACCAAAAATCGTTTTCAGCTCGCGGCGCATTCTGACCAGCGTTTCGTAGCTGACCTGCGCATACTTATCACCGACGGGCGCTTTCTCCAGCGCCTGCGCCATCGCCTGATCGATGTCTGCAAAGCGAACGCTGTTTTCTTCCCCGGCAGAAATATGCACCACCTCACCCGGACGCGCGTTGCTGCCGAGCAGCATTAACAGCGCGTCGGCGCAATAATCCACCGGCACTACGTCGATCCGGTCTTCCATTGAACACATAAACTTTTGCAGCATCAGGCCCATACTGAAGACCCAGAAGATGCTGCTCGACGGCGTGCAGCCGTGACGGGTATGGCCGACGACGATGGAGGGGCGGGCGATAAGAAGCGGCAGGTCCGGGCACGCCTGACGCATCAGCTTTTCAATGGTTGACTTCGAATAAGTGTATTCCACCAGATGTTCAGCATTTTCTCTAAATTCAGCACTTTCCGCGACCAGTGAATCCTGCTCCGGGGTGCATGACATTGCGGTGCCTACGTGCAGGAAACGCTGCAGTCCAGTGACCTGTTCCATGCGGCGTGCCAGCGCAAGGGTACCGTCGACGTTTACCTTCCAGATAAGCGGGTTGTTTCCAAATGAGGCGACAGCTGCGCAGTTAACCACATGCGTGACCTGGTTCAGTCGCGGATCGTTCAGAAAGGCCTCCGGCTGGCTGAGGTCGCCAATGAGAATATTCTCCACGCTCAGGGAAGCCAGTTTCTCCTCAGAAACGTTGAACTTACGCATGTTCTCCTGCACGCGCTCCAGCCCGCTTTGCGGATCGCCGGCGCGGGCAAGCAAAAGGAGTTTCACGGATTGATCGCTCGTCAGGATTTTTTCAAGTACTGCACCGCCCAGGAAACCGGTCACGCCTGTAATCAATAACATCTTCATTAATACCGTCTCATTATGATTGATGAGGCGGATTGTAGGCGCGCAAAAGTAAACGGCATTTAAATAATAAATCGCCGAAACAGGCTGCGTCTTAAGCTTATTTTAAGGAAAGGAAATCAGGTGGAGATATTGGACATTGCGGAAAGGTGAAAAATTCAATTTATAAGTATATTATATTTCAACTTTATGATTTGTATTGATTTTTATGCTTCAGGGATAGGGTGGTTACAGCATTGAAAATGTAATAAATAAAATATTTTGTTACACCAAACATTTCTCTGGAAAATAAATTAAATTTTGCTTAAGGGAAATTGAGTAACTTAAAAGCAGGCTAGTTTATGTAGCCTGCGTAATATTTTCAGAGCAGCAAAGGAAGCGTAGCGCTGGCTGTTTGCTGGCTAACATCCGCGTAATGGTTGTCCAGCGTAATAAGAGAGGTGGTCAGCAATTCGACCAGCAGCATGACACCCACCTTTGCATTGAGCGCGCCAGCGCTAAGCGGGCCTTCTGGCTTGGCGGCTACCAGTTGCATATCACTCAGGGAAGCCAGCGGGCTACGTGGCGTGTTGCTGAGCGCCAGAACCTTTACGCCGCGCTTGCGGGCCAGTTTCACCACATGAAGTAAATCCCGCGTAGAACCGGAACTGGAGATAGCCACGACCAGCGTTTCAGCCGAGAGCGTTGCCGCATTCATGGCTGCGCGGTGCATGTCGCTAAATAACTGTGCGGGTTTACCCAGCCTTAATAACTTGTAATGCAGATACTCACCGAGGATTGCGCTGGCCGCGACGCCATAGATCTGCACGGAGTGCGCCTGATGCAGTGCCAGTGCGGCTTTTTCAAGCAGCGCCCGGTCCAGGAGCCTGGCGGTATCCTGCAGAGCCAGGATTGACTCATCCACCACGTTATCAATTTCATCCCCGGCCTCTCGCGCGGGCTGACCCTGCTGAATATCCAGCGCCAGCGCCATTTTGAATTCGTTATAACCCTTGCAGCCCAGCGTCCGGCAAAGACGCGTCACGCTGGCCTCGCTGGTGTGACTCTCGCGCGCCAGTTCCGTGATCGTCAGGTAGAGCACTCGGGCGGGATCGCTGAGGACAAACTCGCCGAGTTTTTGTTGTGTTGGGCTGTACCCGGAAGCCTCCTGGCGGAGCTTCAGCAGCAGATTTTCATGGTCCGACATGCCAGGTCCTTAATGCGTTTCTCTGTGACTAGTGTGACGGAAAGCGGGGGAAAGATGCCAGTCATTTTGAAAAAGTATGATCGGTCTCCTGGTTTTTGATGATAATTTTCACTATTAAATATTTATATGGTAAAAATTTTCATCAATAAATGAGGGGATGAAAAAATGATGCAAATGTTCAGTGGAGCCTCTTCGGGGGGATGGTTTGAAAAAGCGCAGCGCTTCGGCAAATCGTTTATGTTGCCCATCGCCGTGTTGCCTGCGGCGGGTCTGCTGCTTGGGATAGGCGGCGCGTTGTCGAATCCCAATACGCTAACGGCCTATCCGTTTTTAGATGTGGGCTGGCTGCAGGCGGTTTTCACCATCATGAGCAGTGCAGGTTCCATCGTATTTGCGAACCTCTCGGTGCTGTTTGCGGTTGGGGTGGCCGTTGGGCTGGCAAAAAGTGATAAAGGCACGGCAGGGCTGGCGGCGTTACTGGCGTTTCTGGTGATGAACGCCACCATCAACGCGCTGCTGATCCTCACCGGCAAACTGGCGCAGGAAAACCCGGGGGCCGTGGGGCAGGGGATGACGCTGGGGATTCAGACGCTGGAAACGGGTGTATTTGGCGGCGTAGTGATTGGTCTCGTGACCTGCGCGTTGCATCACCGGTTTAATAAAATTGCCCTTCCGCAGTTCCTGGGCTTCTTTGGCGGCTCGCGCTTTGTCCCGATTATCAGCTCGCTGGCGGCGATACTCGTCGGCGCGCTGATGACCGTGGTCTGGCCGCATTTCCAGAAACTGATCTTTGGTCTGGGCGGGCTGGTAGACGCCACTGGTTATCTGGGCACCCTGCTGTACGGCTTCATTTTACGCATGCTGGGCCCGTTCGGGTTGCACCACATCTTCTATCTTCCGTTCTGGACCACGGCCCTTGGCGGCAGCGAGATCGTCAATGGTCATCTGGTGGAGGGTACGCAGCGTATCTTCTTTGCCCAACTGGCTGACCCGACGACGCGTCAGTTTTATGAAGGCACGTCGCGCTTCATGTCCGGGCGCTTTATTACGATGATGTTTGGCCTGCTCGGCGCGTGTCTGGCGATGTACCACACGGCAAAACCCGAGAACAAAAAGCGGGTTGCCGGGCTGCTGCTCTCTGCGGCGTTAACCTCTTTCCTGACGGGCATTACCGAGCCCATCGAGTTCTCCTTCCTGTTTATTGCGCCGGTGCTTTACGTCATCCATGCGCTGTTTGACGGGCTGGCGTTCATGCTTGCACATATGCTGCATATCACCATCGGGCAAACCTTCTCCGGCGGTTTTATCGACTTCGTGCTGTTCGGTATTTTGCAGGGGGAGGCCAAAACCAACTGGATGTTCGTTCCGCTGGTCGGCGTGCCGTGGTTCTTCCTTTACTACTTCACCTTCCGCTACCTGATTAACCGTTTTGATTTCGCCACGCCGGGCCGTGAAAAGACGGCGATGGTTGATGAAGTGAGTCTGCCGCAAAGCGAGCGTGCTGCGGCGGTGATCGCCGGATTAGGTGGAAAAGACAATCTGGACGAGGTGGACTGCTGCGCCACGCGCCTTCGCGTCACGGTCAAAGACGGCAGCAAGGTGGATGACGCGGCGCTGAAAGCGACCGGCGCGCGCGGCGTTATCGTGCGCGGTAACGGGGTTCAGGTCATTTATGGCCCGCACGTCACCATTATCAAAAACGAAGTGGAAGAGATTTTATCGTAATGAAAACTGTACTGGATAACCTGAAGGGAAAACTGGTCGTCTCCTGTCAGGCGCTGGAGAATGAACCGCTGCATAGCCCGTTTATTATGTCGCGGATGGCGCTGGCGGCGGCGCAGGGCGGGGCCGCTGCCATTCGTGCCAACAGCGTGGTGGATATCGAGGCCATTAAGCAGCAGGTCTCTTTGCCTGTCATCGGCATCATCAAACGGGATTACCCGGAAAGCGAAGTGTTTATCACCGCCACGATGAAAGAGGTGGATGAGCTCATGGCCGTCGCTCCGGAAATCATAGCCCTTGATGCCACGGCCAGGGAGCGTCCCGGTGGGGAATCCCTGGAAACGCTGGTCATGCGCATCCGCTCGCGCTACCCCTCGGTACTGCTGATGGCGGATATTTCCACCGTGGACGAAGCCGTGACGGCGCAGGCGCTGGGCTTTGACTGCGTCGGCACGACGCTTTACGGCTATACGGCGGAAACGGCGGGCCATTTGCTTCCGGAGAACGACTGCGCGTTCCTGAAGGCCGTGCTGGCGGCCGTGACGGTTCCCGTGGTTGCCGAAGGGAACGTGGATACGCCTGAACGCGCGGCCCGGTGCCTGGCGCTGGGGGCGCACACGGTCGTCGTCGGCGGCGCGATCACCCGTCCACAGCAAATTACCGAACGGTTTATGGCGGCGATTAGCGCGCAAAGCACCGATGGAGCATGACCATCCGGCGGGGATCTGCGATACTTATCGTTTATCCCCTTAACTGAGATGACTATGCAGTACCCGATTAACGAGATGTTCCAGACCCTGCAAGGCGAGGGTTACTTTACCGGTGTTCCCGCTATCTTTATTCGTTTACAGGGATGCCCGGTTGGCTGTGCCTGGTGTGATACCAAACATACGTGGGATAAGCTCGCAGATCGGGAAGTGTCGCTGTTTAGCATTCTGGCGAAAACCAAAGAGAGCGATAAGTGGGGCGCGGGCAGTTCAGAAGATCTGCTGGCGATTATTGGTCGTCAGGGCTGGACGGCGCGCCATGTGGTGATCACCGGCGGTGAACCCTGTATCCACGATCTGACTCCGCTGACCGAGCTGCTCGAAAAGAACGGCTACAGCTGCCAGATTGAAACCAGCGGCACCCACGAAGTGCGCTGCTCTCACTCTACCTGGGTGACGGTTTCGCCAAAAGTGAATATGCGCGGCGGGTATGACGTGCTCTCTCAGGCGCTGGAACGCGCGGATGAGATTAAGCACCCGGTAGGGCGCGTGCGCGATATCGAAGCGCTGGACGAACTGCTGGCGACGCTGACGGATGAAAAGCAGCGGGTGATTGCCCTGCAGCCTATCAGCCAGAAAGAAGATGCGACGCGTCTGTGTATTGAAACCTGCATCGCGCGTAACTGGCGCCTGTCGATGCAGACGCACAAGTACCTGAATATAGCCTAAAAAAAGCCCGGTTTTGCCGGGCTATTTTTTTACTCTCCGCGATACACGCAGCCTGCCGTGCAGGTCTCTTTGATCATCACCGCGCTCAGCAGTGGTACCAGCGGCTTCATCTGATCCCAAATCCATTTTGCCAGCACTTCGCTGGTCGGGTTTTCAAGGCCCGGGATCTCATTCAGATAGTAGTGATCCAGACGGTCGTAGGTCGGTTTAAACGCGGCCTTCAGTTCGGCAAAATCCATGATCCAACCGGTATGCGGATCAACTTCACCGGTGATCTCAAGACGCACCATAAACGAATGCCCATGCAGACGGCCACATTTATGCCCTTCAGGAACATGCGGAAGGTGGTGGGCGGCTTCGAAGGTGAAATCTTTAAACAGTGTGGTGGACATGATCGCTCTCAGTAATGCGGAAAAAACCGCCGCATAGTACCGGAAAGCACAATTTTTAGCATTAACTAAAACGGCTCTGAAGGCGCAGCCATGGTGGTAAGGTGCTTTTTTGGTTTTTAACTATTTATTTTCAATGAGTTAGTTAACCTGTTTTATCGCTAAGAACGATAACTAAAACAGGTTAGTCCATTTGGTTATTTATTATTTCCATCCCTTCTTTAATTGTTATTATCCTCGCCGTTAACCTTATCTTCAGTTTGGATTTATTCGCTTAAAGTCCGCTTGGCTACTGGAACATAACGACGCATGACAACACAGGCCCCACCATCAAATTTGCTTCCCCTGAACCCGGAGCAACTGGCGCGCCTTCAGGCTGCCACCTCTGATTTTTCTCCCACTCAGCTTGCCTGGGTCTCCGGTTATTTCTGGGGAATGCTCAATCAGCAGCCTGGCGCTGTCGCGGGCGCACCGGCAACGGCTGTGGAAATTCCCGCTATTACGCTGATTTCCGCCTCGCAGACGGGCAACGCCCGCCGCGTGGCCGAAGCGTTGCGTGACGACCTGCTGGCCGCCAAACTGAACGTGAACCTGGTCAACGCCGGCGATTATAAATTTAAGCAAATCGCGTCAGAAAAGCTGCTGGTGGTGGTCGCCTCTACCCAGGGCGAAGGTGAACCCGCTGAAGAAGCGGTAGCGCTGCATAAGTTTCTGTTCTCGAAAAAAGCCCCAAAACTGGATGGCACGGCGTTTGCCGTGTTTGGTCTGGGCGATACCTCCTATGAATTCTTCTGTCAGTCCGGTAAAGACTTCGACAGTAAGCTGGCGGAGCTCGGCGCAGAGCGCCTGCTGGACCGCGTCGACGCGGATGTGGAATACCAGACTGCCGCCGCCGAATGGCGCGCGCGCATCGTTGAGGTGCTGAAAGCGCGCGTGCCGAAAGAGACGCCGGCGCAGGCCGCATTGACCTCAGCGGGCGTCGTCAACGATATCCATACCAGCCCTTACACGAAAGAAGCACCGCTGGCGGCAAGCCTGTCGGTGAACCAGAAAATCACTGGCCGCGACTCGGAAAAAGACGTGCGTCATATCGAAATCGATCTCGGTGACTCTGGCCTGCGTTATCAGCCTGGCGATGCGCTGGGCGTCTGGTATCAGAACGATCCGGCGCTGGTGAAAGAGCTGGTTGAGCTGCTGTGGCTGAAAGGTGATGAGCCTGTCACCGTTGACGGCAAAACCCAGTCGCTTTCTGATGCGCTGCAGTGGCATTTCGAACTGACGGTCAACACTCCGAACATCGTCGAAAATTACGCCACCTTAACGCGCAGTGAATCGCTGCTGCCGCTGGTGGGCGACAAAGCGAAACTGCAGCATTACGCCGCGACGACGCCGATTGTCGATATGGTGCGCTTCTCTCCGGCGCAGCTGGATGCCGATGCAGTGGTCGGGCTGCTGCGTCCATTGACCCCGCGCCTCTACTCCATCGCCTCTTCTCAGGCAGAGGTGGAGAGCGAAGTGCATATCACCGTGGGCGTGGTGCGTTATAACATCGAAGGCCGCGCCCGTGCGGGTGGGGCATCAAGTTTCCTGGCGGACCGCGTGGAAGAAGAGGGTGAAGTGCGCGTCTTTATCGAGCACAACGACAACTTCCGTCTGCCGGCAAACCCGGAAACCCCGGTGATCATGATTGGTCCAGGCACCGGTATTGCGCCGTTCCGCGCCTTTATGCAGCAACGTGCGGCGGACGACGCGGCAGGCAAAAACTGGCTGTTCTTCGGTAACCCGCACTTTACCGAAGATTTCCTCTACCAGGTTGAGTGGCAGCGTTACGTCAAAGAGGGCGTGCTGACCCGTATCGATCTGGCCTGGTCCCGCGACCAGAAAGAAAAAGTCTACGTACAAGACAAACTGCGCGAACAGGGCGCAGAGCTGTGGCGCTGGATCAATGACGGTGCCCACATTTATGTCTGCGGCGACGCCAATCGCATGGCGAAAGACGTTGAGCAGGCACTGCTGGAAGTGATTGCCGAATTCGGTGGTATGGATGCCGAAACGGCGGATGAATTTTTAAGTGAGCTGCGCGTTGAGCGCCGTTATCAGCGAGATGTCTACTAATGAGCGAAAAACATCCAGGGCCACTGGTGGTCGAAGGTAAACTGACAGACGCCGAGCGCATGAAGCTGGAAAGCAACTACCTGCGCGGCACCATTGCTGAAGATTTGAATGACGGTCTCACCGGCGGTTTTAAAGGTGACAACTTCCTGCTGATCCGTTTCCACGGTATGTACCAGCAGGACGACCGCGATATTCGCGCTGAGCGTGCCGAACAGAAGCTGGAGCCGCGTCATGCGATGCTGCTGCGCTGCCGTCTGCCGGGTGGGGTCATCACCACCAAACAGTGGCAGGCGATTGATAAATTCGCTGGCGAAAACACGATCTACGGCAGCATCCGCCTGACCAACCGTCAGACCTTCCAGTTCCACGGTATTCTGAAGAAGAACGTGAAGCCGGTGCACCAGATGCTGCACTCCGTTGGGCTGGACGCACTGGCTACTGCCAACGACATGAACCGTAACGTGCTTTGCACGTCGAACCCGTACGAGTCTGAGCTGCATGCCGAAGCGTATGAGTGGGCGAAGAAGATCTCTGAGCATCTGCTGCCGCGCACCCGCGCCTATGCAGAGATTTGGCTCGATCAGGAGAAAGTCGCGACCACCGATGAAGAACCGATTCTCGGCCAGACCTATCTGCCGCGTAAGTTCAAAACCACGGTCGTGATCCCGCCGCAGAACGATATTGACCTGCACGCCAACGACATGAACTTCGTGGCGATTGCCGAAAACGGCAAGCTGGTCGGCTTTAACCTGCTGGTGGGCGGGGGCCTGTCCATTGAGCACGGTAACAAGAAAACCTACGCCCGCACCGCGAGCGAGTTCGGCTTCCTGCCGCTGGAGCACACGCTGGCGGTGGCGGAAGCCGTGGTCACGACCCAGCGCGACTGGGGTAACCGTACCGACCGTAAAAACGCGAAGACCAAATACACCCTCGAGCGCGTGGGGGTGGAGACGTTCAAAGCGGAAGTGGAGCGGCGCGCGGGGATCAAATTTGAGCCAGTCCGTCCTTACGAATTCACCGGTCGCGGGGATCGTATTGGCTGGGTGAAAGGTATCGACAATAAATGGCATCTGACGCTGTTTATCGAAAATGGTCGAATTCTGGATTATCCGGGCCGTCCGCTGAAAACCGGTCTGCTGGAAATTGCGAAGATCCACAAAGGCGAGTTCCGCATTACCGCTAACCAGAACCTGATCATTGCCGGCGTGCCGGAGAGCCAGAAGGCGAAGATCGAGACGCTGGCGCGCGATCATGGGTTGATGGATGCGGTCAAACCGCAGCGTGAAAACTCCATGGCCTGCGTGTCGTTCCCGACCTGTCCGCTGGCGATGGCCGAAGCGGAACGTTTCCTGCCGTCATTTACTGACAAAGTGGAAGCGATTCTGGAAAAACACGGCATTCCGGACGAGCATATTGTTATGCGAGTGACCGGCTGCCCGAACGGCTGCGGCCGCGCGATGCTGGCCGAGCTGGGGCTGGTGGGGAAAGCGCCGGGTCGCTATAACCTGCATCTGGGCGGTAACCGTATCGGCACACGTATTCCGCGTATGTTCCGCGAGAACATCACCGAGCCGGAAATCCTTGATTCCATCGATGAGCTTGTCGGGCGCTGGGCGAAAGAGCGCGAAGCGGGTGAAGGCTTCGGCGACTTTACGGTGCGTGCGGGCATCATTCGCCCGGTGCTCGATCCCGCAAGGGATTTCTGGGAGTAACCACGAGAGGTAATTATGTCCGTACTCGATCTAAACGCCCTTAACGAACTGCCAAAAGTCGAACGCATTCTGGCACTGGCAGAAACCAACGCCCAACTGGAAAAGCTCGACGCCGAAGGGCGCGTGGCCTGGGCGCTGGAAAACCTGCCGGGAGACTATGTGCTTTCGTCGAGCTTTGGTATTCAGGCGGCGGTGAGTTTGCATCTGGTGAATCAGATCCGTCCGGACATTCCGGTAATCCTCACCGACACCGGCTACCTGTTCCCGGAAACCTACCATTTTATTGACGAGCTGACGGACAAGCTCAGGCTGAACCTGAAAATCTACCGCGCGACGGAAAGCGCGGCCTGGCAGGAAGCACGCTACGGCAAGCTGTGGGAGCAGGGCGTTGAGGGCATTGAGAAATACAATGAGATCAACAAAGTCGAGCCGATGAACCGGGCACTGAAAGAGCTTAACGCGCAGACGTGGTTTGCAGGGTTGCGCCGTGAGCAATCCGGCAGCCGTGCCACGCTGCCGGTGCTGGCAGTCCAGCGCGGAGTCTTTAAGGTGCTGCCGATTATCGACTGGGATAACAGGACGGTGTACCAGTACCTGCAAAAACACGGGCTGAAGTACCATCCGCTGTGGGACCAGGGCTACCTGTCAGTTGGAGACACCCACACCACGCGCAAATGGGAACCGGGAATGGCGGAAGAAGAGACGCGATTCTTTGGGCTGAAGCGCGAGTGCGGGTTGCACGAAGGGTAATTCCTTAACCGCCCTCTCCCTGTGGGAGAGGGTTGGGGTGAGGGCATCAGGCCGCGCTATACTTAAAAACTTCAACCTTTCCCCGCCTTCGCCAGCTCCTTCACCAGCGGCAGCATCACTTTCACCACGTCCCGGCTGCGGTGTTCAATGCGCTGCGGCAGGGCGCTATCAATATGCTGCTGATTATCCAGCATCACGTTATGCCAGCTTGTCCCGTCCGGGAAGGCTTTCGATTTTCCCCGTTGCTGGTAGCCATCTTTTTTCCCCAGCGCCCAGTTGGTTGCTTCCACGTACAGGACCGGAATGCCCGCTTTATCGAACACTTCGCCGTCGTTGCAGCAGCCCGTTCCTCGCGGATAATTTGGATTGCCGCCCGGGTTGCTGGCGGCATACACCCCGTGGCTGCGGGCAATGGCGAGCGCCCGGTCACGCGTCAGTTTACGCACGCTACCCGGTGTACTCTGCCCGCTGTTGAAATACAGTTTATCGCCGACAATCAGGTTATCGAGGTTAATTACCAGCAGCGTATTTTTCTTCTCTTCAGCGCTCATGCGTTTAAGGAGATTCTCAGCGCCGAGCTTACCCTCCTCTTCACCGCTGGTGGCAACGAAACGAATGCCATATTGCGTCGGAATGTTCTTCATTCGCTCGGCCAGTTCGAGCATCACGCCAAGACCCGCTGCGTTATCGTCCATGCCCTGCAGCGTCAGCCCGCCGAGGTTGTTATCGGTGTCGGCATCGCTGAGCGGTGCGTAAGTATCGAGATGCGCCATGATAATAATCTGTTCCGCCGCGCGACCTTCGTGAGCCGCAATAACCGTACTGCCGGTCACGTTGTGCCAGTTTTGTGTTTTATTGCGCGAGGTATAGATATAGCGGCTGTGAAACGACCGGATATCGCTCTGGTAACCCATATCAGCAAATTGCTGGCGAATATAGTCAGCAGAGAGCATTTCCGCAGGTGAACCGGTCATGCGGCCAGGGAAAACGGTGGCAATATGCCGCGCCTGCTGAGTGGCGATTTCACCATAGGGTTGATTTTTTGCCTGAGCCGGAAGAATAAAGCAAACGCCTAGCGCCAGGGCAGCAACACAGTGGCGCGTTGCGGAAAACATAGTGAGTCCTTAAAAACAGAGCAAAATTTTAACTGGCCTAGTATGAAACTGTGATCGCCCATACACAATTTGAATTGCTCTTAAATGCCCGAAAATTCGCGTGTTAAGCACTTTTTGATATTAACTTTTTCACATCGTTATTCCATTGAGTAACTACTCATTCCAATTCGTAATTTCATTCGGTCTAAGCCGCCCCCTATAGTCCCTCTATTCCTCGTTGTTAGTGAGTTGTTGCCTGTGGACTATCTGCCCTTATTTGCCGCGATTAAAGAGAAACCGGTGCTGGTTGTTGGCACGGGTGAAATTGCCGATCGCAAAATCGCGTTTTTGCAACGTGCGGGGGCGCAGGTGCGGGTAGTGGCAGAAGCGGATTTTGACGAATCACAAATCGACAGCGTAGTGCTGGTAATAGCGGCGACCGAAGATCGCGACCTGAACCGTCGTGTTTCCGACGCCGCTCAGGCCCGTTACCGCCTGGTGAACGTGGTGGACGACCAGCCGTTATGCTCGTTTATCTTCCCGTCGATCGTTGACCGTTCGCCGCTTCTGGTGGCGATCTCCTCCGGCGGTACTGCTCCGGTGCTGGCGCGCGTGCTGCGGGAAAAAATCGAAGCACTGCTGCCGACAAGCCTCGGGCGCATGGCGGAGACAGCCAGCTACTGGCGTAACCATCTGAAGACCCGGCTGACCAGCGTGGCGGAACGTCGTCGCTTCTGGGAGCGGGTGTTTCGCGGCCGCTTTGCCAGCCTGATGCAGGCCGGCAATGAGACGGCGGCGCAGAAAATTCTCGAAGACGAACTGGACAACCCTGGCAGTACGAACGGGGAGATCATTCTGGTGGGCGCGGGGCCGGGCGATGCCGGGCTTCTGACGCTGCGTGGCCTTCAGGTGCTGCAGGACGCGGACGTGGTGTTCTACGACCATCTGGTCACCGACGGCGTACGCGAGCTGATCCGTCGCGACGCGGAGCAGATCTGCGTCGGCAAACGGGCAGGCGAGCACTCTGTGCCGCAGCACGACACCAATCAGATGCTGATTGCTGCCGCTAAAGCGGGCAAAACCGTGGTGCGTCTGAAAGGGGGCGATCCGTTTATCTTCGGACGCGGCGGAGAAGAGTTGCAGGCGGCAGCCGAAGCGGGCGTGCCGTTCCAGGTGGTGCCTGGCATTACGGCGGCATCAGCAGTAACGGCCTATGCCGGTATTCCGCTGACCCATCGCGATTATGCGCAGAGCGTCACGTTTGTGACCGGGCACTACAAGGCCGACAGCACGCCGTTTGACTGGTCGCATCTCGCCCAGAGCCGGCAAACGCTGGCGATATACATGGGCACGATGAAAGCCGCAGACATCAGCGAACAGCTGATTCAGCACGGTCGCGAGGCAACGACGCCCGTTGCCGTGATTTCTCGTGGCACCCGCGTCGATCAGCATGTTGCTATCGGCACATTACTCGAACTTGCAGACCTGGCGAAAGATGCCCCGATGCCCGCCCTGATCGTGGTGGGGGAAGTGGTACAGCTGCACAGTACGCTCGCCTGGTTTCAACATACTACAGACTCAGAGGGGTTTGGTTCCTCTGTGGTGAATCTGGCTTAAGGAACGGTTATGGACCAAAAACGACTTACTCACCTGCGGCAGCTCGAAGCGGAAAGTATCCATATTATCCGCGAAGTGGCAGCCGAATTTTCTAACCCGGTGATGATGTACTCCATCGGTAAAGATTCCAGCGTCATGCTGCATCTGGCGCGTAAAGCGTTTTATCCGGGTACGTTGCCGTTCCCGCTGCTGCACGTCGATACCGGCTGGAAATTCCGAGAAATGTACGAATTCCGCGACCGTACCGCAAAAGCTTACGGCTGCGAGCTGCTGGTGCATAAAAACCCGGAAGGGGTGGCGATGGGCATTAACCCCTTCGTGCACGGCAGCGCCAAACACACGGATATCATGAAAACCGAAGGGCTGAAGCAGGCGCTGAACAAATACTGCTTTGATGCCGCCTTCGGCGGCGCGCGCCGTGACGAAGAGAAGTCTCGTGCTAAAGAGCGTATCTACTCTTTCCGCGATCGTTTCCACCGCTGGGATCCGAAAAATCAGCGCCCGGAGCTGTGGCACAACTACAACGGCCAGATCAACAAAGGCGAAAGCATCCGCGTTTTCCCGCTCTCCAACTGGACCGAGCTGGATATCTGGCAGTACATCTATCTGGAAAATATCGAGATCGTTCCGCTGTATCTGGCGGCTGAGCGTCCGGTGCTCGAGCGCGACGGCATGCTGATGATGATCGACGACGATCGCATCGACCTGCAGCCGGGCGAAGTCATCAAAAAACAGATGGTGCGTTTCCGTACCCTCGGCTGCTGGCCGCTGACCGGCGCGGTGGAATCCAACGCGCAGACGCTGCCGGAGATCATTGAAGAGATGCTGGTGTCGACCACCAGTGAGCGACAGGGGCGCGTGATTGACCGCGACCAGGCAGGCTCCATGGAGCTGAAGAAACGTCAGGGTTATTTCTAAGGAGCCGCCATGAACACCACTATTGCTCAACAAATTGCCAACGAAGGCGGCGTGGAAGCGTATCTGCACGCGCAACAACACAAAAGTCTGCTGCGTTTTCTGACCTGCGGCAGCGTGGATGACGGGAAAAGTACCCTGATTGGTCGCCTGTTGCACGATACACGCCAGATATACGAAGATCAGCTCTCTTCTCTGCACAACGACAGCAAACGTCATGGTACCCAGGGTGAAAAACTCGACCTGGCGCTGCTGGTGGATGGTTTGCAGGCGGAGCGCGAGCAGGGCATCACCATTGACGTGGCCTATCGCTATTTCTCAACGGAGAAGCGCAAATTTATTATCGCCGACACCCCGGGGCACGAGCAGTATACCCGTAATATGGCGACCGGCGCGTCGACCTGCGACCTGGCGATCCTGCTGATCGACGCCCGTAAAGGCGTGCTGGATCAAACCCGTCGTCACAGCTTTATCTCCACGCTGTTGGGGATCAAACACCTGGTCGTGGCGGTCAACAAGATGGATCTGGTGAACTTCAGCGAAGAGAAATTTGAGGAGATCCGCCAGAGTTACCTGACCTTTGCCGAACAGCTGCCGGGTAATCTGGATATCCGCTTCGTGCCGCTTTCCGCGCTGGAAGGCGATAACGTCGCCTCCCAGAGCGCGAATATGCCGTGGTACAGCGGCCCGACGCTGCTGGAAGTGCTGGAGACCGTTGAAATTCAGCGCGTGGTTGATACCCAGCCGATGCGCTTCCCGGTGCAGTACGTTAACCGTCCAAATCTCGATTTCCGCGGCTTCTCCGGCACGATTGCCTCCGGCTCCGTGAAGGTGGGCCAACGTGTCAAAGTGCTGCCCTCCGGCGTCGAATCGGCAATCGCGCGCATCGTGACGTTCGACGGCGACCTGCAGGAAGCCGGGGCAGGGGAGGCGGTCACCCTGGTGCTGAAAGACGAGATTGATATCAGCCGGGGCGACCTGCTGGTCGACGCGCAGGAAACGCTGGCAGCCGTGCAGGGCGCGTCTGTGGATGTGGTCTGGATGGCGGAACAGCCGCTGACCGCAGGCCAGAGCTACGACATCAAAATTGCGGGCAAGAAAACGCGCGCCCGCGTGGACGGCATTCAGTTCCAGGTGGACATCAACAATCTCACCCAGCGTGACGTGAGCGAGCTGCCGCTGAACGGTATTGGCCTGGTGGATCTGACTTTCGATGAGCCGCTGGTGCTGGATCCGTATCAGCAGAACCCGGTAACGGGCGGCCTGATCTTTATCGACCGTCTGACTAACGTCACCGTTGGCGCGGGGATGGTTCGTGAGCCAAACGAGCAGGCGACCGTCGCCTCTGAATTCAGCGCCTTCGAACTGGAGCTGAACGCGCTGGTGCGTAAGCACTTCCCGCACTGGGGCGCCCGCGATCTGCTGGGAGGCAAATAATGGCCGCACATGATGAGAACGTCGTCTGGCATCCTCATCCGGTCACCGTCGCGCAGCGTGAGCAACTCCACGGACATCGTGGGGTTGTGCTGTGGTTTACCGGGCTGTCTGGCTCCGGTAAATCCACGGTAGCGGGCGCGCTGGAAGAGGCGCTGCATCAGAGGGGCGTGAGCACCTACCTGCTGGACGGGGATAATGTCCGTCATGGTCTGTGCAGCGATTTAGGCTTCAGCGACGACGACCGCAAAGAGAATATTCGCCGGGTGGGAGAAGTCGCCAGCCTGATGGCGGATGCCGGGCTGGTGGTGTTAACGGCGTTTATCTCGCCGCATCGTGCTGAGCGCCAGATGGTGCGTGAGCGCGTGGGGCCGGATCGCTTTATCGAAGTGTTTGTCGATACGCCACTGGCGGTCTGCGAAGCTCGCGACCCGAAAGGGCTGTACAAAAAAGCGCGTGCCGGCGAACTGCGCAACTTCACAGGAATTGACGCGGTTTACGAAGCGCCTGAATCGCCTGAGATTCACCTGGAAGGTCAACAATTGGTAACAAATTTAGTAAGCCAATTATTAGACCTGCTCAGACGGGACGATATTATCAGATCCTGAGGCGGTATCGTTCGGGAGCTGTCTTTCCGAACGATGAGTCACGGTCACAGGATTAGCTATGCGCAACAGTGAAAACTACATTATCACCACCGGGTCGGAGCCGCTCGCGACCGACGACGAAACGACCTGGTCATTTCCCGGGGCCATTATTGGCTTCGTCTCCTGGTTGCTGGCGCTTGGCATCCCGTTTCTTATGTATGGCGGCAATACGCTGTTCTTCTTCCTCTACACCTGGCCTTTCTTCCTGGCGCTGATGCCCGTCGCGGTTGTCGTCGGCATTGCTTTGCACTCCCTGTTCAATGGCAGACTCCTGTATAGTGCCGTGTTCACTATCGCCGCCGTAGTCATCATATTTGGGCTGCTATTTTTATGGCTGATGGGTTAACTTGCGGCATAATTAAAACCCCAGAGTAGAGTCCAGCGGAAAGTTATGGGATGATGAAGCCGTTTTTTCAGGGGGCAGGATGGGTAAACTAACGCTGCTGTTGCTGGCTTTGCTGATTTGGCTGCAATACTCGTTGTGGTTCGGTAAGAACGGACTGCACGACTACAGCCGGGTGAGCGATGACGTCGCGGCTCAGCAGGCAACAAACGCCAAACTTAAGGCGCGTAACGATCAACTCTTTGCTGAAATTGATGACCTCAATGGCGGGCAGGAGGCGATTGAGGAACGCGCACGCAATGAACTCAGTATGACTAAGCCGGGCGAAACCTTTTATCGTCTGGTTCCGGATGCGTCTAAACGCAATCAGGGCTCAGCACAAAATAATCGATAATCAGGCCCAGGATTACGACATGGCAGCAACTTTTTCGGACGTCTGTGCCGTGGTGCCGGCCGCAGGTTTTGGCCGGCGCATGCAAACAGAGTGTCCCAAGCAGTACCTTTCAATTGGTGATAAAACGATCCTCGAGCACGCCGTGGCGGCGCTGCTGGCGCACCCTCGGGTGACGCGAGCGATCATTGTCATCAGCCCCGGCGATGCGCGTTTTGCGCAGCTACCGCTGGCAAACCATCCACAGATTACCGTTGTTGACGGCGGCGCCGAGCGCGCCGATTCCGTGCTGGCGGGCATTCAGGCTGCCGGAGACGCGCCGTGGGTGCTGGTGCACGACGCCGCACGTCCGTGTCTGCATCAGGACGATCTCGCGCGCCTGCTGGCGCTGAGTGAAACCAGTAAAGTGGGGGGCATCCTGGCCGCTCCGGTGCGTGACACCATGAAGCGCGCCGAGCCTGGCAAGCCGGCTATCGCCCACACCGTTGAGCGCGTCGATCTCTGGCACGCGCTGACGCCACAATTTTTCCCCCGCGAATTACTCCACGACTGCTTAACGCGTGCGCTTAAAGAAGGGGCGACCATCACGGATGAAGCCTCCGCGCTGGAGTATTGCGGTTTTCACCCCGAACTGGTTGAAGGACGCGCTGATAATATAAAAGTGACGCGCCCGGAAGATTTACAGCTCGCGGAATTTTATCTTACCCGTTCGACCCATCAGGAGAAGGCATAATGCGAATTGGACACGGTTTTGATGTACACGCCTTTGGCGGAGAAGGCCCAATTATCATTGGCGGCGTACGTATTCCTTACGAAAAAGGTCTGCTGGCGCATTCTGATGGCGACGTGGCGTTGCATGCGCTGACCGACGCCCTGCTGGGTGCCGCTGCGCTGGGGGATATCGGCAAGCTGTTCCCGGACACCGATCCGGCGTTTAAGGGGGCAGACAGCCGCGAACTGCTGCGCGAAGCCTGGCGCCGCATTCAGGCCAAAGGCTATACGCTGGGCAACGTCGACGTGACGATCATCGCTCAGGCGCCGAAAATGCTGCCGCATATACCGCAGATGCGCGTGTTTATTGCTGAGGATCTGGGCTGTCACATGGACGACGTGAACGTCAAAGCCACCACCACCGAGAAGCTGGGCTTTACCGGTCGCGGCGAGGGCATTGCCTGTGAAGCGGTGGCGCTGCTGGTGAAGGCCGCCAAATGACGGACTTCGATAACCTGACTTATCTGCACGGTAAACCGCTGGGTTCTGGCATGCTGAAGGCCAGTCCTGAAGATTTCGTGGTGGTTGAGGATTTGGGGTTTGAGCCGGACGGTGAAGGCGAACATATCCTGGTACGAATTCTTAAAAACGGCTGCAATACCCGGTTTGTGGCCGATGCGCTGGCAAAATTCCTCAAAATTCATGCCCGCGAGGTGAGCTTCGCCGGACAGAAAGATAAACACGCCGTCACCGAACAGTGGCTGTGCGCGCGCGTTCCCGGCAATACGATGCCTGATTTAAGCCAGTTTGAGCTGGAAGGCTGTAAAGTGCTGGAATACGCCCGTCACAAGCGCAAACTGCGCCTGGGGGCGTTGAAAGGCAATGCGTTTACGCTGGTATTGCGTGAAGTGTCCGACCGTTCAGACGTTGAAAAACGCCTCAACGCCATCAATGAACGCGGCGTACCGAACTACTTTGGCGCCCAGCGCTTTGGCATTGGCGGCAGTAACCTGCAGGGCGCGCTGCGCTGGGCACAAAGCGATGCGCCGGTGCGCGACAGGAATAAGCGCAGTTTTTGGTTGTCGGCGGCCCGCAGTGCGTTGTTTAATCAGATTGTGAGCGAAAGGCTGAAAAAACCGGACGCGAATCAAGTTGTTGTTGGCGATGCGCTACAATTAGCGGGACGCGGAAGCTGGTTTGTGGCAACGGCCGACGAAATGGCCGATGTGCAGTCGCGCGTGGACGCGAAATCGCTGATGATTACCGCCGCGTTACCCGGCTCCGGTGAGTGGGGGACGCAGGGCGACGCGCTGAGCGCTGAGCAGACGGCTGTCGCCGATGCGCAGGCATTACAATCTTTGCTGGTGCGGGAAAAAGTCGAAGCAGCACGCCGCGCGATGCTGCTCTACCCGCAGCAGCTAAGCTGGAACTGGTGGGATGACGTCACCGTCGAGTTACGCTTCTGGCTGCCGGCCGGTAGCTTTGCCACCAGCGTTGTCAGGGAACTTATCAACACCTCGGGTGATTATGCGAATATTGCTGAGTAACGATGACGGGATCCACGCGCCAGGCATTCAGACCCTGGCGAAGCACCTCCGTGAATTTGCGGATGTGCAGGTTGTGGCGCCCGATCGTAACCGCAGTGGAGCGTCTAACTCACTGACCCTGGAGTCGTCGCTTCGCACCTTTACCTTTGAAAATGGCGAAATTGCCGTACAGATGGGCACACCGACCGACTGCGTCTTTCTGGGCGTGAATGCCCTGATGCGACCGCGTCCGGATATTGTTGTCTCCGGTATTAATGCCGGGCCGAACCTCGGCGACGACGTGATTTACTCCGGTACCGTGGCGGCCGCAATGGAAGGTCGTCATCTGGGGTTCCCGGCGCTGGCGGTTTCGTTAAACGGCCACACGCACTACGACACCGCCGCCGCGGTGACCTGCTCGATCCTGCGGGCGCTCGGCCGCGAGCCGCTGCGTACCGGGCGTATTCTGAACATCAACGTGCCGGATCTCCCGCTGGATGAAATTAAAGGCATTCGCGTCACACGGTGCGGCAGCCGTCATCCGGCCGATCAGGTGATCCCGCAGCAGGATCCTCGCGGCAACACGCTTTACTGGATTGGCCCTCCTGGCGATAAGTGCGATGCGGGTCCGGATACCGACTTTGCCGCTGTGGATGAAGGCTATGTTTCTGTTACGCCACTGCACGTAGATTTAACGGCGTATAGTGCGCAAGATGTGGTGTCGGGCTGGCTGGATCGCGCAGGAGTGAACGCGCAATGGTAAGCAAACGTGTACAAACTCTTCTGGAACAACTTCGCGCACAGGGGATCCGCGACGAGCATGTGCTTGAAGCGCTTGCCCAGGTTCCGCGTGAGAAATTTGTAGACGAGGCGTTTGAACACAAAGCGTGGGAAAACGTGGCGCTGCCTATTGGGCAAGGCCAGACGATTTCGCAGCCTTACATGGTGGCGCGCATGACGGAGCTGCTTGAGCTCACGCCCAATTCGCGCGTGCTGGAGATTGGCACCGGCTCGGGTTATCAGACCGCGATCCTGGCGCATCTGGTGCACCATGTCTGCTCCGTTGAGCGGATTAAAGGTTTACAGTGGCAGGCGCGTCGTCGCCTGAAACAACTTGATTTACACAATGTTTCGACACGACACGGTGATGGATGGCAGGGTTGGCAGGCTCGCGCCCCGTTCGACGCCATCATCGTGACGGCAGCCCCGCCTGAAATTCCTGCAGCCCTGTTGTCGCAGCTGGATGAGGGGGGCATTCTTGTTCTGCCCGTCGGCGATGAGCAGCAGCTCCTGAAGCGCGTTCGTCGACGTGGCGGCGAGTTTATTATCGACACCGTGGAAGCCGTGCGCTTTGTGCCTCTGGTAAAGGGGGAGTTGGCCTGAGACTCGGATTTATCCAGGGTTATTAAGGCAAATTCAGCGTATGGTGTGGCGCGAAAGATTCGTGCCATCACGGTAAATTTTAAGTCACTGGTAGTTAACACATTCCTGGGGGATAAATGAGCGCGGGAAGCCCTAAATTCACCATCAGCCGTGTTGCGGCATTATCACTGGTTTCGCTCTGGCTGGCTGGCTGTACAAGTTCTAACAACGCGCCTGCGCCCGTCAGTTCCGTCGGAGGAAACAGCGGCTCCGGTAACACATCCAGCGGAATGTTAATCACGCCGCCACCTAAAATGGGGACGGCTGCGCAGCAGCAAACACCACAAATTCAGCCTGTGCAACATCCTGTTACACAGCCAATGCAGGTTCAGCCAGTTGAACAGCCTGTTCAGACCCAAAATGGCCGCATAGTGTATAACCGCCAGTATGGGAACATTCCGAAAGGCAGCTATACCGGCGGCAGCACCTATACCGTGAAGCGCGGCGATACGCTGTTCTATATTGCCTGGATCACCGGGAACGATTTCCGTGACCTCGCGCAGCGTAACAACGTCCAGGCCCCGTATGGTCTGGAGGTTGGGCAAACGCTCCAGGTGGGCAACGCAACGGGTACGCCACTGACGCCTGGCAACACGGTTTCAGCGGCCGATGTGACCGCACAAAATAACAGCGTTAAGCCTGCACAAAAATCCACCACGGTGGTTGCTTCACAACCTGTAATTACGTATTCTGAGGATTCAGGTGATCAGACTGCTAACAAAATGTTGCCGAATAATAAAGGGACTGCGACTACTGTCACAGCACCGGTTACGGCACCTGTGGTTAGCTCTACTGAACCGACTGCAAGCAGTCAGAATGCCAGCTCGTCAATCAATACCTGGCGCTGGCCAACTGACGGCAAGATTATCGAAAACTTCGCCACTTCTGAGGGTGGGAACAAAGGGATCGATATCGCAGGCAGTAAAGGACAGGCTATCATCGCGACCGCAGACGGACGCGTTGTGTATGCCGGTAACGCGCTGCGCGGTTACGGTAATCTTATCATCATCAAACACAATGATGATTACCTGAGTGCCTACGCCCATAACGACACAATGCTGGTCCGGGAACAACAAGAAGTTAAGGCGGGGCAAAAAATCGCTACCATGGGTAGCACCGGAACCAGTTCTACACGCTTGCATTTTGAAATTCGTTACAAGGGGAAATCCGTAAACCCGCTGCAGTATTTGCCGCAGCGATAATTTGACGGGGCATGCCAGCCAGGGTGTCTCGTTCAGGGATCACGGGTAGGAGCCACCTTATGAGTCAGAATACGCTGAAAGTTCATGATTTAAATGAAGATGCGGAATTTGATGAGAACGGAGTAGAGGCTTTTGACGAAAAAGCCTTAGTAGAAGAGGAACCCAGTGATAACGATTTGGCTGAAGAAGAGCTGTTATCGCAGGGCGCCACACAGCGTGTACTGGACGCGACTCAGCTTTACCTTGGGGAGATTGGTTACTCCCCACTGCTAACGGCCGAAGAAGAAGTCTATTTCGCACGTCGTGCTTTGCGTGGTGATGTTGCCTCGCGTCGTCGCATGATCGAAAGTAACCTGCGACTGGTCGTGAAAATTGCCCGCCGTTACGGCAATCGTGGTCTGGCTCTGCTGGATCTGATTGAAGAGGGCAACTTGGGTCTCATCCGCGCAGTTGAGAAGTTTGACCCGGAACGCGGGTTCCGTTTCTCAACCTACGCGACCTGGTGGATTCGTCAGACCATCGAACGGGCTATTATGAACCAGACCCGTACGATCCGCCTGCCGATCCACATCGTCAAAGAGTTGAACGTGTATCTGCGTACCGCGCGCGAGTTGTCCCATAAACTGGACCACGAGCCAAGCGCAGAAGAAATTGCCGAACAACTCGATAAACCGGTTGATGACGTAAGCCGTATGCTGCGTCTCAACGAGCGCATTACCTCCGTTGACACCCCGTTGGGTGGCGACTCCGAAAAAGCGCTGCTGGACATCCTGGCCGATGAAAAAGACAACGGTCCGGAAGACACCACGCAGGACGATGACATGAAACAGAGCATCGTCAAATGGCTGTTCGAACTGAACGCCAAACAGCGTGAAGTGCTGGCACGTCGTTTCGGTTTACTGGGGTATGAAGCTGCGACACTGGAAGATGTTGGCCGCGAAATTGGTCTGACTCGTGAACGTGTTCGTCAGATTCAGGTTGAAGGTCTGCGCCGCCTGCGTGAAATCCTGCAGGGGCAAGGTCTGAATATCGAAGCGCTGTTCCGCGAATAAGCAACTTTTCGTCAAAAAAGGCCCGTCGTGAGACGGGCCTTTTTCTTTTGTGCTATGGCTGCGCCGTTTCGTGCAGCAGACGCCATGTGATCCTGCCATCTCCCTGATTCAGCACTGCGGTTGACCAGCGCACGTTGATGGGGTGATCCGGGCGGGTTTGCGTCTCCCGGTAGTGAAGCACCGCGCCATCATCCCAGCTCTGTCGCGTCGATAATTCGTCAATGACGATCTTAAGCCCAGGACGACTTCCGCGCTGGTTATCCAGAAAACGAACAAGCCCGTTGTAGTCTATATGGACCCCACCGGGTGGGATCATCAGAAAATCAGACCGAAAACGGGCGAGCAGGGCGTCGGAATCGCCTTCGCCTTTGCCTAGCCAGTTTTCAAGTGCAATGTGGAGGTCGATAATCTCGTGTTCGAAAGGCGTCATGAATTCTCCTGTCGCAGCTGGGTGAGCACCTGCGTATTGTTAAGACGAAAAACGTACAGTACAGGCAGTAAGGTCATGCCTGCGGCAAAAATAAACATCCCGTGCCACGCGGCGAGCGGGGGTAGCCAGGCCTGCGCAAGGTTCAGGACCTGTGCCAGCAGCAGGGTACCCACAAAAAAGCTCAACTGACGATTAAGATTCCACAGCGCACTGGCATCCGGCATATCTTCCCGGCGCGTTGTCAGAAAAGCGCTGCTCTGAGCCGTGCTGCTGCAAAGACTTCCCCCTGCACCCATCAACACAAACGCAAGGGTGGGTAACAGCTCTGTACTGGCCGGACCGACGCTCAGTAAAAGCAGAACGCCCAGCGCCTGGAGCAGACAGCCTGTGACGACAAGGGGACGAGGACCAATACGGTTAAAATAGCGTCCCGTTGCCGTGATAGCGACAAACGATGCCACAGACCACGGCAGCATCAGCATTCCCGTTGCGCCGGGTGTCATATTGGCCTCGCTCTGAAGGTAATACATACCCGTGACGTTCACACCAATAAATATGCCTGGTACACAGACATAGACCAGCATGGAAAAACGCAAAAGCGGGTCCGCAAGTAAAGGCAGGTTTAGCAGCCGGCTTGCTTTCATCGCGGGCTGTTCGTGTTTAAGCCACAAACAGCCCAGAACAAAGGTCACGATGGCAACCGGGAGCGTGGCGAAAAATATCCATCGCCAGCTTAGCGTTTGCACCAGCACGCCTCCGAGAGCAGGGGAGCAGGCGGGGGCAAGCAGTGCGACCAGCATAACCGCTGAGGAGAGTCTGGCTCGCTCGTGAGGCTTAAACTGTTGCCAGGTCAACGCCTGTCCAACGGGAATCAATAAGCCTCCTCCCACCCCCTGCAACACTCGCCAGGCAATCAGGCTTTCCAGCGTGGCAGACAAGCCTGCCGCAGCAGAGGCAGCGCTGAACAGAAAAAGCGAGAGCAGGATGACGCGCTTCGGTCCGATTCGGCGCGTGAGCACGCTGCTAAACGGGATCACCAGCGTCAGACCAGCAATGTACCCGTTACTGACCCAGGCAAGTGCTGAAGGCGTGGCGTGAAAGGCGTGAGCCATTGCCGGAAAAGCGACGCTGGCAATAAACATGTTAATCAAATCAAGAAAAAAGCCCAGCAGATAGACAACGGCGACTTTGCTGCGATAGGTCATGGTGGTTCCTCCCGTGAGGAGGCGTATCGTATCGACGCGCCAGGTACGGATAAACCAGACAAAGCGCGATATACTGTCAAAAATATTTTGACGGTAAAAGGCGTGATGATGATTAACTTACAGCGGACGCAGATGTTTGTTGCGGTGGCAGACACCGGCAGTTTCACTGCGGCAGCTGAGGCGATGGGGCTGACAAAAGCCGTGGTCAGCTTTAATATTCGTCAGCTCGAAGCCGAACTGGGCGTTACCCTGTTGCTGCGATCCACCCGCCGCCTGACGTTAACCGACGCGGGTACTCTTTTTCATCAACGCAGCGTCGCGCTTCTGAAGGATGCAGAACAGTTGCAGGATGATGTCCGCGCGAATCATGCCGGGCTCACCGGGGAGTTGCGGATCACGACCACGCCTGAGTATGGCTCACAGGTCGTGGTGCCGATGCTGGCAAGGTTCAGCCAGCAGCACCCGGATCTTCGCGTGCGTCATGTTTCGTCATCACTGCATGCCGACCTTATCTCAGAGCGCTTTGATGTGGCTATCCGATTGGGAACGCTTACCGATTCACGCTATCACGCTGCATTGATCGCGCACTTTTCGATCCTGCCCGTTGCGACACCCGAGTGGCTCGGTACTCATCCGATCGCATCGCTGGCGCAGCTTGCCCATGCGGACTGGATTATCCACGAGCGCTTAACCTCGCCGCTGCGCTGGCAGGTGAAAAATGCCGGTGGTTTGCCCGACACGCTGGAGATAAAAAAAGCGCCGCGCCTGTTTGCCGACAGTGCGCAGGCTCTTATGGCCTTTGCACTCGCCGGAGGTGGAGTGGCATTACTGCCGGAATGGCTGGTGCGCGATGCGCTGGATACGGGAAAACTGGTGCCGGTTTTACCGGAATATACCTTCGCGCGGCAGGGCATTTACGCGGTTTATCCGGATGCCCGGCACGTGCCGGCGAAAGTACGCACCTTTATTGATTTTATGCGCGCCAGCGTGAATTAATCGTGCATCATTTTCTTGATAAGCGCGGAGAACTGCTCCCGCTCGGCCTGACTCAGGCGCCCTAAAAATGCCTCATCTACTTCATTGCTTACCGGCTTGCAGCCTTCAAGCAGGGCTTCGCCTTCTGGTGTCAGGAAGACAAACCGGCGGCGCTTATCGGCGGGGTCATGCTCGCGTTTGACCAGCCCGCGCGCCTCCATGCGGCTCAGCATTTCCGCCAGGGTCGCTTTCGTACTGACTGCCACTTCGGTCAATGCCACCTGTTCAATGCCCGGATGCTCGGCAACAGAGCGCATAACCGCATACTGCGGCTTGGTTAGCTCCGGTAAGGCATGTTGCCACTGCGCGGTATGCTGTTGAAAAAGCTGACGTAACAGGTGGAACGCCTCTTGTCTTAGTTCCATGAACACTCCGACGGAAAAAATCTCCCCCTATGATAGCCGCTAAAGCCCGGGATGATAACGCGGCATTTTTTAGCAATTAGTGTGATCGTATGCGAACGATCTTGTCAGAAAAACGATCCGGGAGTAGTTTACCTATAATGTTCGTACACGAACAAATTAATTGAGGTGATGAATGAGATTGATCGTGGGAATGACGGGGGCGACGGGGGCTCCGCTGGGCGTGGCGCTGCTGCAGGCGCTGCGGGAGATGCCTGAGGTGGAAACGCATCTGGTGATGTCGAAGTGGGCTAAAACCACCATCGAGCTGGAAACGCCTTACACCGCGCAGGACGTTGCTGCGCTGGCTGACGTTGTCCACAGCCCGGCTGACCAGGCCGCCACTATCTCCTCCGGGTCGTTTCGTACCGACGGCATGATCGTTATTCCCTGCAGCATGAAAACGCTGGCGGGGATCCGCGCAGGCTACGCCGAAGGGCTGGTGGGCCGTGCGGCGGATGTGGTGTTGAAAGAGGGGCGCAAGCTGGTGCTGGTTCCCCGCGAAACGCCGCTCAGCACCATCCATCTGGAGAACATGCTGGCGCTGTCCCGAATGGGCGTGGCGATGGTGCCGCCCATGCCTGCGTATTACAACCATCCGCAGACCGCCGATGACATCACCCAGCATATCGTGACCCGCGTGCTCGACCAGTTTGGTCTGGAGCATAAAAAGGCACGCCGCTGGAATGGGCTGCGGGAGGCGAAAGATTTTTCACAGGAGAATAAAAATGGCATTTGATGATTTGAGAAGCTTTCTGCAGGCACTCGATGAGCAAGGGCAACTGCTGAAAATTGAGGAAGAGGTGAATGCGGAGCCGGATCTGGCGGCGGCAGCCAACGCCACCGGTCGCATTGGCGACGGTGCGCCCGCGCTGTGGTTTGACAATATTCGCGGGTTTACCGATGCCCGCGTGGTGATGAACACCATCGGCTCCTGGCAGAACCACGCCATTTCGATGGGGCTGCCTGCGAATACCCCGGTAAAAAAACAGATCGACGAGTTTATCCGCCGCTGGGATAAATTCCCCATCGCACCGGAGCGCCGCGCCAACCCGGCCTGGGCTGAGAATACGGTGGACGGTGAAGACATCAACCTGTTCGACATCCTGCCGCTGTTTCGCCTGAATGACGGAGACGGTGGTTTTTATCTCGACAAAGCGTGCGTTGTTTCGCGCGATCCGCTTGACCCGGATAATTTCGGCAAGCAGAACGTCGGCATTTATCGCATGGAGGTGAAAGGTAAGCGCAAGCTCGGCCTGCAGCCGGTGCCGATGCACGATATCGCCCTGCATCTGCATAAAGCGGAAGAGCGTGGGGAAGATCTGCCGATTGCAATTACTCTCGGCAACGATCCGATCATCACCCTGATGGGCGCGACGCCGCTGAAATACGATCAGTCAGAATATGAGATGGCGGGTGCCCTGCGCGAAAGCCCATACCCGATTGCCACCGCACCGTTGACCGGCTTCGATGTACCGTGGGGCTCTGAAGTGATCCTGGAAGGGGTGATTGAAGGTCGTAAACGTGAAATCGAAGGGCCGTTTGGAGAGTTTACCGGGCATTATTCCGGTGGCCGTAATATGACGGTGGTACGTATTGATAAAGTTTCTTATCGCACGAAACCGATTTTCGAATCCCTGTACCTCGGTATGCCGTGGACCGAAATTGACTATCTGATGGGCCCAGCCACCTGCGTGCCGTTATACCAGCAGCTGAAAGCCGAATTCCCGGAAGTGCAGGCGGTGAACGCGATGTACACCCACGGTTTGCTGGCGATTATCTCCACCAAAAAGCGTTACGGCGGTTTTGCCCGCGCGGTCGGTTTGCGTGCCATGACTACGCCGCATGGCCTGGGCTACGTGAAGATGGTGATTATGGTGGATGAAGATGTTGACCCGTTCAACCTCCCGCAGGTGATGTGGGCGCTGTCATCGAAGGTCAACCCGGCAGGCGATCTGGTGCAACTGCCGAACATGTCGGTGCTTGAACTCGACCCAGGCTCCAGCCCGGCGGGCATTACCGACAAACTGATTATTGATGCGACGACGCCTGTCGCCCCGGATACCCGAGGCCACTATAGCCAGCCGGTACAGGATCTGCCTGAGACCAAAGCCTGGGCTGAAAAACTGACCGCGATGCTGGCAGCACGTCAATAAGGAGGAAAAGATGATTTGTCCACGTTGTGCCGATGAACATATTGAAGTGATGGCGACATCACCCGTGAAGGGGGTCTGGACGGTTTATCAGTGCCAGCATTGTCTCTATACCTGGCGCGATACCGAGCCGCTGCGCCGCACCAGCCGTGAACATTATCCGGAAGCGTTTCGTATGACGCAGAAGGATATTGACGAGGCACCGCAGGTGCCGACGATCCCGCCGCTGCTGTAAAAAAAGCCGGGTGGCGGCTTCGCCTTACCCGGCCTACAAAACCCGTAGGCCCGGTAAGCGCAGCGCCACCGGGCAATAAAGATCGCAGAGAACTAAACCAGACTCTTCAACCGATAAATCCACTCCAGCGCCTGACGCGGCGTCAGTGAATCCGGGTCGAGATTCTCAAGTGCTTCCACCGCAGGCGACGTCTCTTCCGCAGGCACCAGCAGCGACATCTGCGTGCCATCAATCTGCGTCGCCGCCGCATTCGGTGACAGGCTTTCCAGCTCACGCAGTTTCTGACGCGCGCGCTTAATTACCTCTTTCGGTACGCCAGCCAGCGCCGCGACGGCCAGGCCATAGCTCTTGCTCGCCGCACCGTCCTGCACCGTGTGCATGAAGGCGATGGTATCGCCGTGTTCCAGCGCATCAAGGTGGACGTTAGCCACTCCTTCCATCTTCTCCGGTAGCTGCGTCAGCTCGAAGTAATGGGTGGCGAACAGCGTCATGGCTTTGATTTTGTTCGCGAGGCTTTCAGCGCAGGCCCATGCCAGCGACAGGCCATCGTAGGTTGATGTTCCGCGTCCGACTTCGTCCATCAGCACCAGACTGTGTTCCGTCGCGTTGTGCAGAATGTTAGCCGTTTCGGTCATCTCCACCATAAAGGTTGAGCGACCGCTCGCCAGATCGTCTGCCGCCCCGACGCGGGTAAAGATACGGTCGATAGGGCCAATCTCAACGTGTTGCGCCGGGACGTAGCTGCCGATATAGGCGAGCAGCGCAATCAAAGCGGTCTGGCGCATATAGGTACTTTTACCGCCCATGTTTGGCCCGGTAATGATCAGCATTCTTCGCTGCGGCGAGAGGTTCAGCGGGTTGGCGATGAACGGCTCATTCAGTACCTGCTCGACCACCGGGTGACGGCCTTCTGTGATACGGATACCGGGCTTGTCGGTAAAGGTCGGACAGGTATAGTTCAGCGTTTCCGCGCGTTCAGCCAGGTTCACCAGCACATCCAGTTCCGCCAGCGCGCTGGCGCTAAGCTGCAGATCGGCCAGGTGTGGCATCAGCATGTCAAACAGCTCTTCATACAGCTGTTTTTCCAGCGCCAGTGCTTTACCTTTCGAGGTGAGCACTTTGTCTTCGTACTCTTTCAGCTCGGGAATAATGTAGCGCTCGGCGTTTTTCAACGTCTGACGACGGACGTAGTGAATTGGTGCCAGATGGCTCTGCCCGCGGCTGATCTGAATATAGTAACCGTGTACCGCGTTATACCCCACTTTCAGGGTGTCGAGCCCAAGACGCTCGCGCTCGCGGATTTCCAGTTTATCAAGATAATCCGTTGCACCGTCTGCCAGCGCCCGCCATTCGTCCAGCTCCTCATTGTAGCCAGGGGCAATGACGCCGCCGTCACGCACCAGAACCGGAGGCGCATCGATAATGGCGCGTTCCAGCAGTTCGCGAAGCTCGGTAAACTCGCCCATCGTTTCACGGAGTTTCTGAACCGGAGCGCTGTCAACGTCGCTCAACTGAGCACGCAGTTCCGGTAACTGCTGGAAAGCATGACGCATACGTGCGAGATCGCGTGGGCGCGCGGTGCGCAATGCCAGACGGGCAAGGATACGCTCGAGATCGCCCACCTGGCGCAGAACGGGCTGCAGCTCGGTGTAACGATCCTGCAATGCGGCAATCGTCTGTTGACGGCAGACAAGCGTATTCGTATCGCGAATGGGCATATGCAGCCAGCGTTTCAGCATACGGCTCCCCATCGGCGTCACCGTGCTGTCGAGGACCGACGCGAGGGTATTTTCTATGCCACCCGCCAGGTTCTGCGTGATCTCCAGGTTGCGGCGCGTGGCGGCATCCATGATGATGCTGTCCTGCTGGCGCTCCATGGTGATAGAACGGATATGCGGCAGGGCGGTGCGTTGGGTGTCTTTCACGTATTGCAGCAGGCAACCTGCTGCACACAGCCCGCGCGGCGCATTTTCAACGCCAAAACCGATCAAGTCGCGGGTGCCAAACTGCAGATTCAGCTGCTGGCGCGCGGTATCTATTTCGAATTCCCACAGCGGGCGACGGCGTAAACCTCGGCGACCTTCAATCAGCGCCATCTCGGCGAAATCTTCGGCATAGAGCAGCTCGGCCGGGTTGGTGCGCTGCAATTCGGCAGCCATCGTTTCACGGTCAGCGGGTTCACTCAGACGAAAACGCCCGGAGCTGATGTCCAGTGTGGCATAACCAAACCCTTTGCCGTCCTGCCACAGCGCCGCCAGCAGATTATCCTGGCGCTCCTGAAGCAGGGCTTCATCACTGATGGTACCAGGCGTGACGATGCGCACGACTTTGCGTTCAACCGGCCCCTTCGACGTCGCCGGATCGCCAATCTGTTCGCAAATGGCGACGGATTCTCCCTGATTGACCAGTTTGGCCAGGTAGTTCTCTACCGCATGGTGCGGGATGCCTGCCATCGGGATGGGCTCACCTGCCGATGCGCCACGTTTGGTCAGCGAAATGTCGAGCAACTGCGATGCACGTTTGGCATCGTCATAAAACAGCTCGTAAAAATCGCCCATACGGTAAAACAGCAGGATTTCCGGATGCTGTGCTTTCAGCTTCAGATACTGCTGCATCATGGGGGTATGGCTAGAGAAGTCCTTATCAATGTCTTCATTCATATTGATTTTACTCATTTTTTAATTCTTTCAAGTGCTCATATGGCCCCAGGTAAAACCCCTTTAAACCCACATAAACCCATAAATTTGTAGCTCACTTGTAGCCCAAAGCGTGATAGATTGGTTGTACTCCTTCTTTGGGTTACAAATGGTGGTGATACTTTGAAAACAACTCTCAATCAGGCTTTTATTATCAACAAGTTAAGTATTAATGTTAAGCCTGAGCTCAGTAGCTCTGGAAAAGTCGTTTTCGAAGCCAACCCTGACCAAAAACCTTACATAGTTTTTGACGATCATCGAGGTTCACCCGTTGGCTTCGGTGTGAAGGTCAGTTTGACGAAAAAAACCTATGTAATCCAGCGAAGAGTAGCCTCTTCAGATCGTAATGTCAGTGAGGGTAAGAAGCCAAGCTCTGTCTTGAAAGTAAAGGTTGGGAATGTGTCCGATTTTCCGAGTATCGATCAAGCCCGTGAGGCAGCTCGGCAGTTGGTTCAGACAATGATTGCAACAAAGAGAAATCCCAACAAGATTAAAAGGGAACTCGATCTGGCTGAATTGACCGTGAGTGAAGCTTTTGCCCAATACAGGAGTCACTTACTTGGCAGAACCAAACCTGCTAAACCAAACACTCTCAATGTGTTAGACAAAGCTGAGAATCGGTTGAAAGAATGGCAAAACCTTCGAATCAAGGATCTTACTGGTAATGAAATCCTTCGAAAGTTTGACGAGATTGCTTCAAGAGCCAGAACAGCAGCAGAACAGACTTTTAGGTGGGCCAATGTTGCTGTAAAACACGCAATCGAGATTGAAGCTGGGAATGCTCAGACCCAGCAACGACAACCTTCGTTGTCCTATAATCCTTTTTCAATTTTAAAGGTACAGAAGAAGTTCAGAACACGATCTGAGCTGGAAGATAGCTATCGTGCCAAGGGCGTACGAAATCCATTGTCCCCCAAAGATACTTTGGGACGGTTTCTAGCTGCATTACACAATAAGAGAGGTTTTAATCGTTTGGGTTGTGATTATCTGTTGCTGACCATTTTGACAGGAGCCAGGAAAGAAGAGACAGCAACACTGTGCTGGCGAGAGGCCCTGACAGAAGAGGAAGTCAGAACGACAAGCTATGTCGATCTCGAAAACCGGGTTATTCGCTTTTACGACACGAAAAATCGTAACGACCATGAGCTTCCAATCTGTGATGCTACAAAGCGAATTCTGGAAGACCGACGAGATATCGTCAACGATACCGAAATACGGGCAGATAAACGCAAATGGGTTTTTCCGGCTCGTTCATCACGAAGCAAGGTTGGACATTATTCTGACAGTAAAAGCTTGCGCGAGTATATCTGTCAGGAAGCTGGAATAATGAAGCTGGGAATGCACGATCTGCGAAGAACTTTTGGCCGTGTTGCAGAAGAACTAACTTCGTATGCAGTGGTGAAAAGATTGCTTAACCACCGTAATACCACGGACCCTACTGAAAGATATGCTGAGCCTGATAACGAGCGAGTTTTTGAGGCACTTCAACGGATTGAGCTTCATATGCTGATGACAGTACCTGAGTTGTATAATACACTTTTGGCTTCGGCGAAATATCAACCATTGCCAACAAATTAGGGGGACAGGGAATGAGTGCAATCGATACTTTAAGAGAATATGCTGAAGTATGGCGGCTATTTGGTAGTATGCCAGATGATGCAACCCTGAGTGCTGAAGTTTCGGCCCTTTACCTTGGTGTAAGTGTCAAAACATTGGCTCGTTATCGCCAGACTGGTAATGGCCCTGCTTATATCCAATACCAAGCTGAAGATAGCAAAGCAAGAAATCAACGCGTAAATTATCTGTTGGGTGATTTAAAAACCTGGCGGGATAATCATAAAGTGAACAGCACAATGGAAGCAGCACAGGTCCGTGGGTTGGCTTTTGCTTCTTTGGCTGATTTTACCAAGCCAGAGCCTTTCTGGACTATTGATAATAAAATTTATTCTCATGCCCTTACTGTATCTGACGAAGTATTCAAGGAGCTATTAAATACCTCTCGCGCAGAAGTTATTTGGATCTCTCTTGAGAAAGTGTTGTTTGAGAACTGGCATGCTTCGAGAGAGCGCCAGAAATGGAATGACGTTTTTGTTAGTGTACTAAGTGGGATGGTTAAATCATGTGAAATTGAACAAGAACGTCATATACTTAATGATATTTTATGATTAATTTCATTCCCAATATAAAATTGAATTTATGTTGGGAAATAGTCATTTGCGGAAGTATAAATTGTTCAACAGCATTATTTATTATTTTAATCAAATGGAATGCCGTCTGTAGGATATCTTCTTTTGGGATTTTTAACCGGCTTTGTTTTACTCCCTGCACGATAAAAGTTAAACGAATTGGCAAAGTCTTCTGTCTCCAGTCTGGACTTTCTAAATTTATCCATCAGATCTTCATTGAAACGACGAGGGATTCCTTTAACACACAAGTTTGAATTAAGGTATACTTGGTTATCTATGGCGTCACGAATAAGTATTTTTCTCTCAAATAACTCTTTGAATGCGCGTGAGACATTTGATTTATTCAGCCCAAGATCTTTGGCTATACGTGACTGTGAAAAATCAGGGATAATATTTCCATAATCAATTACTGAGAAGAGATAAAGCACAATTCTAAACGCTGTGGGCGTCAAATCCATCCTGGCGAGTGTGGCCATATTGCCTTTGAATATCATTGAGAAATCGTCTCTGAATGACGTTTTTTTATAGCTATTTGCTTTAATCTTTATTTCTTCCAGATCTTCGGGCATAACCTCTAATGCTTCTGCAATAATGGACTTTTGTTCTTTAGTTAATACAACGCTTGTGATTGACATGATGGCTCCTTTTTTATTGTTGTGATTACATATATGGCACATTTAATTTATTTGTCAACTTGATTGGTAGCATTATTTAATTGTATTTACTTTTGAGATTTTACGGTTGTTATTTAGTGGGAGATGGTTGGTTATCAAATTTAAAACAAGGGGTGCTAAATTTCACCATCACCTGTTATGTAATTAATGATTTTTGGTTCTGAAATTAATAACGGCAGGGTTTGTTTAATTATTTGATTTTATTGGTTAATTTTCAATTGTGTTCTGCAAGATAAAAGAGTGATAAAGAAATAAGAAACCACAGTTTTGCATTAGAACGATACTCAAGGCCTTGGTGTACCTGATGAAAACACTTTTATTATTGTTTTTCGTACATAATATCATTTCTTAAGTGAAGCCTGCGCAACTGTATGTTGCGCCATTGGGCTTCAGAACATTACTACAGTATTTTCTGTAAGTATAAATACGCTTCGCGCACGAGTTCATAGACCTGAGGTTAACTGTCATTACAAATACGCTTCGCGCAAAAAATCAGGAGGCTGAGTTGATCGGGAAAGCGAACACAGATACATGATTTGCCCATTTGCTGAGTACGGCTCACGCCGGGACCCTTCGGAAAAACCCTTTCTGCTTCAGCGAGTGAGTGCTGTGGGCACTCAGCGGCGCTGCCAGGGAAACAAAATTATGGTTTTCACCGGTTTGGTAAAAATAATTAACATTTATCGGTAGTCGGGGCGTAAGCCAGTGCGTAGCACGCTCTCAAAAAAATTCCTGTGGTTTTTTTATCTGAAATATGGAAATGACTCAGATAATTGAAATATGAAATAGTAATGCAATCTGGAGGACTCAATATCTCCACAGTGAAAGCTGTTTTAAGTGAGAATAGAATAAATATTGTTTTATAAAAATATTTTTAAATTACTATTGATTTTATTTTTGAAGATGATAGTACTTAATTAAAAAACAAAAAATGGAGAAAATTATGAGTGCTATTGATGTTTTATCTCAGGAGGAAAAGTTTATACATGTTGTTGATAAATTTATAACCCATCATCACAACAGCGTTAATAACAATGTCTTTTACAAAAAACTTTATGTTCTCTTCGCCGGGTATCATCTGAAGTATTTTTATTCACGGGCGCAGTATCGCAATTCATGTTATCACGTTGATAATATTATGCAGATGTTTACAGGAGTCGTTTCAACCCTGAACACAACTCTGCTCAGGAAGCTTGCAAACAGCAATACATTGCTGCATTGCCTGAATTCACTTGTGAATTATATTTCAGGCAATCTGGACGAAGCAGAGCATATTTATGCTGATTTGCTGGCTCAGTATGAAAAGAAACGCATTGCAGGCTCTCTGGCTTATACTCCGGCAGGCTCAGTGATCAGGAAAAGACTTTGATAGCGGCAGCAGCGTGTACAAGGAATGGGATGCTGAATGGTGGAGAGAAATGGAGCTGGCGTTTCCGGCAGGTCATAATCGAGTATTAAAAAGGCAGGAGCCACCCAGTTGGCGTCCCGCCTGTCGTGATGGCTTTAAGGTGGGTTTACTTATCAACGACCTGCCAGCCATCATCCGTTTTGACCAGCGTGACAGCCGCTGTGCGTTTTTCGTTATCGACAACAGCTGTTACATTGCATTTATAGCTTTTATCCGATACTTTCACGCAGTCATGCTTTTTGACAGATTTTAATTCCCGCAGTGCGTCTTTCGGGACATCTTTACCTGCTATGGATTTAACGATGGCATTCGTCTGCTCCACGACCTTATTCATCGCAGTGTAAATATCCTGCTCAGACGGTTCACCGGTACAGCCACTCAGCAAAAAAATGGACGCAATGAGTGTGGTAAATGCATATGTTTTCATAAAATAATCCCAGACTGTAGAGTACGTTATTGAATAAGACCGGTTTTCATCTTGCTGTTGTTTTCAGAGAACGTCCAATTGCTGACCGTTTCGCCTTTAAATTCGATTTCCAGCGTTTTGGCCTGCGTCTGTGAACCCCCTGTCAGCAGTCCAATCACGGGAATGAATGTGGTGGCATCAAACTGATTGTTGTCCATCGAGTAAGTCCATTCTTCATTGCCACTATCAAGTGTAGTTTTGGTTTCGGGCTGACCTAATGCGGTAATGATTTCTGATTTCGTTGTTTTATTTTTTATAATTTTCGACTGCAGACTTTGTGCTGTTTCTTTTTTTAGATGCTGGTTGCCTGATGTTGAACAACCAGAAATAAGGAAAGCAGAAATAAAAAACACAGAAATCATGAATCTGTTCATAAGTTCTCTCATATTAATTTTTTATGTTTGCGGTGGTATGAAATTAATATCACCGTATAAAAACAACTCTGTCTGCATATTTCTTTTTAATAATGCAGATAAGAATAATGACGCTGGCAAAAAACGTAATGACTGAGACAGGAGTGCTGCCGGTCAATGAAAATACTAACCAGGCGAGAGCTAATGCCACGAATTGAAACAGGAATGCCACACTGAGCGGACTCTCACCGTAGGCGACTTTTGCATGGCAGCCTTTGCAAATCCGCACGCCGTGCGGGCTTTGTGTAAAGCAGAAGGGGCAGCTAATAGTTTTATTATCCATCATGACTCCGTGGCCTGATTTAAGGTGATGTATTTTTGAACATTTTCGATGAATGATCCGCTTTAGTAAAATTGCTTGTACCGATCGATGGATCTCTGTTAATAGGTTGTAACTATCATAACAAGATTATCGATCTATATAAACGATCAATATTTTATTGACTATCACTAAAATATGGATTAGTTAACTTATGGTGCAGGATGGGGGTTATTTTTAACTAATTGTTCTTTAATGGGATTTGTTGTCATGGAATGACAGGGTGTCAGAAGATGCAGGTGCAGGATTTGGTGGAAAGGATGTGCAGTGGCATGTAACAGAGACATGCCCCTGCGCCTGAGAAGTGCCACAATATGGCCGAGCAATACAAACCACGAATGCAGACGACGCTGGCGGGGTATCTGACGAGCTGTATTGTGCAGTTTGCTCCTGAGTTGAATGACACCCACTGTTTCCTGTTGTCTTTCCAGACGAATTTTTTCTTCAAGCTGAAGGATTTTCTCCAGAATCGTTTCCCGGTTTGCAACCTGTTCTTCAGGCTCGCATGATGGCACTGGCACTGGCACTGGCACTGGCACTGGCACTGGCACTGGCACTGGCACTGGTACAGTCTGTTGTTGCTCTTTTTTCAGTAAGGCCAGGTGCTCTGGTGTAAAATCAATCTGCGTTTGCAGAGAAGACCAGCCATACTTTTTTCCAAGCTGAGACGCTTTAAAGGCAATACCCTGGTACTGAAATGAAAATCCATTCATTTTTCCGGTCGACGCGATATTGGGTTTACAGGTCACACCTTTCTGTTCCAGCATGTCGATAAAAGTCAGTAAATCGGGACGATGCGTTAAGACATTATCAATCAGGGTCTGCAACTGAGACTTAGGGCAGGGAACTGCTGTTCGTTCTGCCATCATCAGCTCATTGCGTGAGGGTTTTCTTTTAGCCTGAGGGCGACTGCTGGTTGCAGGTGTTGTTTCAGTGAGTCCGTGTATTCGCTCCAGTTCGCTGATAATGCGGGTGCTGATGAGATTTTCATTTTTCCCCAGGTACAGCTTTCCACCGGCCATGTTAATGCGACTTGCAATGATATGGATATGCTGCCCGTCGGTATCATCGTGAAGGATATAACAGCGAAGGTGCGTTTCAGTGAACCCCATCCGGGTCATATAATCGTCGGCGAATGCCGCCCACTGTCTGGCTGACAGTGTTTCTCCCTTTGGCAGGCGAAGTGAATTATGCCAGACGGGTTTGGCGACATCGGGACGCAATTGTTTAGAAATTTCAAACTCACTGATAAGCTCAGCCACCGAACTTCCGATCATATTACCACCGATGACATAAGGCATAACGTTGTGGTGTGGACCGGATTTGAGGCTGTAAAGCACCACTCCTGCAAACTGTTTACCCCTTTTTATTTTCTGCATGCCTTTCATCGGTCTTGCTCCAGAAATGTTGAGGGAATAAGGTGATCCCGAAGCGTTTTGATTTGTCTGCGCAGGGCAAAGAGTTCTGTACGGGTTAGTTCGCTGTCAGGACTTTTCTTGTCAAGATGATTCAGTAGGTAATTTAAATCCTGGGAAAGGCTGCCGAGTTTAATCCATGCTTCGCGATTTATTTCGGGCAGAACCGGTGGGAGTTTGTTCAGGGAAGCCATTCTCAACCATTCCCCTTTTTTATACTGGCCTCTTTTACTGTCGAGAATAGTTAATTCTTCTTCATTTAATCTGACACTGACGCAGTGGCTTCGTCTTTCATCAGGCGGAAGTTTGTCAGTATGGAATTTTCCACGCCTTGATAGTCTTGTTATGTCATTATTCATAGTTATCCTTGTATTGTTTGTTTATTACTACAGATAACGGATGATGTAAATAAGTCAATACGTCATGTGAAATATAATGCATATAATCAGAGAAAATAAAATAAGTAAGCCATTGGCTGAATGGCTTACTTATCAGGATTTATCAGGTCAGTTATCATGAAATGAAACCTGCTCAGGCTGAATAAAGGGCTAAATTATCACATTCTTTTTCTCTTCGGCGCATGGGTGATTTCTGGTTTCATGATTTTGAGAAAATCTTTTTTCTCTCTTCCGCTTATATAGTCAAAAATTTTATCAGAGTCAGCACGCTGTCTCAGTATATCGTCGTCCACTCTGATACCATTTCGAATAAACCATTTTACTGTCTCAATACCAGTATAGACACCAATATGTCTGTCATGATAACAATTATAAAACTGAACATGACTGATATCGGTATATTTTTTCAGTGAGGTAAAGAAGGACTTCATGTTTTTGACATATAATGCGAAGGTACAGTGTTCAGCGATAAGGATATTACGCCCTTTTTCATGAAGCAAAGCAATCAGAGGCAACGCCTCAGTTGAAATATGTTTAAATAAAACTGGTGTGCTGTCTATTCTGTCAACATGGCGTTTGAGGGCATTAATACTGAAATCATATATCCACCACTCGTCGTCAGTCGGAAGGTCCAGCACCGCTTTGCCATTATAATCTCTGTGGTTTATGTCACACCCTTTATTTACCCAGTAATCAAAGACGTCATGATCGTGGAGGTTGTAAAGAAGCGTTTGACCTTCATTATCTGTGCTGTGGATATCAACGCCCGCGTTAATGAGGAGTTCCGCACAATCTATGTCGTAGTGCTGCCAGTGAAGACAGGACTGGCCTTTATTATTTTTGTGATGAACGTTAATACCTGATTTTATCAATAGCCCCAGTGCTCGTGGGCTTTTTCTGCTAAACAGGGCATTATTACCATAACAATCTGTATGGTTCAGCGCTATGCCTGCTTCAATCATAGCTTTTAAAGCCCCGATACTGTCGCAACCGAAAAGGGCGTTTTCACCGTGTTCATTTAGTGTGTTAATGTCAATGCCTGCAGCAATGCAATTCTGGACGTCTTTTTTAGATATGCTGTCAAATAAATTATCTTCTGTATAGTTACTCATGGGGGGCTCCTTTTTTAAGCGGCCATTTTGTGCCAGGTATTATTGTTGTATTCATATTCTTTTATCTTAACGATCTCGTCATAGATCCGTGAAAAGGAAAACCATGAGATCTCTTTCACTTCTCTTTTTTTGTTTGTGTAAATGATATTGCAGCCACGAAAAGAAAATGACTGATAAAAAGCGTCGTTATTCTCCTCTTTAAGGAAACGAGTAAAGGCTTTTATGGTCTCTTTTTTGTCCATGCCATAAGAGAAAAAGGTATGGATAGCAAATATGGTCAGAATGTTTCTTTCCGTCACCATATGTCTGGAAAAATAATTAAGATAAAAATCATGATCTTCAGTGCTATTTTTACAGAATACTGAGAAGTGCGGGTTATACAGGCGGTAGAGGTCTGTATTCTTTTTTGTTTTAGAGAGGTAACTTGTCAGGGTTGAGTGGTTTTGTTTTTTCATTTTTATTCTCCTTTATTATTTTTATTGATGGAATGAATATATATTATTAAATAATTAAAAATCAAATTTATTTTTAATAATGAAAAATAAGTAAACGTTTTCTTTTTATATGATTAATTTAATGCGATGTTTTATATAAATAAATTTATATTTAGCAAAAAGTGCTTTTTTTATTTCGCGGTTGATTGGTGGGTTTTTGTTTCCCAATGCTTAGGAGGAAATGTGTTCCATTAAAGATTTTATGTTTGAGGCGAATCTTATTGTAGCGGGGGAATGTTATATCTTTTACTCCAGGTTTAATTTTCAACTTTGTGTCTGAGACACAATATGTGATGGTGCTATGATAATCGTAAGTATCCCGTCAAAACGAATCATTCACTTTAAACCTTTTCCGACATATTGGTTATATATTCTGAGTAAATCATAATGCAAAAGGCCCAGTGTGCAGACTTACGCCAGCCCAACCAAGCCGTAGTGCTTTAGTTCTGGGGATTAGGTATGGTGGAAAAAAGCGACTCGTTAAGCTTGCTGATCTCTATGTATTTCAGGAGTCGGTCAGTAAGTTAACGATCCAACGAGGCTCATCAATCATAAGGGATTTATCTATCTCGATAGTATTGATACGGACGTTGTACGTACGTATCAGTCTTGCGAGACCCTCACGGATTTTATCGCCGTCATAGATAGCAATCTCTTCAATATTGTTACCGATGAAAGTTTCGGCTGCCTGGACGGCTATCTGTTCAGACATACCAACGTTATCAGCCATCTGGCGTGCTGCAATGACTTTGCTTTCAAGAGTTAGGATGACCGGCCTGTAGCCTGCACGTTTGTTTTCGACACAGCGCGAAATCAATTTCTCCATAGGTGCGGTGGTCACGTGGAATGCAGTAGTACCCACCTGAAAATCACCCTCACGGTCAGTGTGTAAGTCAGCTGCATTGGCTCTGTCACTGCCGATTTTAACATTGGGAAAGCGCAATTGGAGTTTGGCTCCAATAAGATGCTGTAGCACAGCTCCAGTGGGTTTGTCTGAACGTTCCGCCGACGCTTTAAGAATATCGCTTACCACAGATGCAACTGGCTTGTTGTAATCTAGGTCGACTGTTATTCTCTGTTTGTCAAAATAGTCCAGACGCACGCATTGAGTGAAGAAAGCTTCGAGCTGGTTGGAAACCAGTTTTGTGTCGACAGGCTCATTTCCATTTACTTGAGTATTGTTAAGTACATCCCGAAATGCAGCAGCAAGGAAAATAGTCCCTCTGGACGTACGCCCACCTTCACGGGTAAAAACGCGGGTTTCGCCATGTTGTTCCAGAATCTTTGATATGGTGGCACCACTGAGCCCTCGTACTTGGCTTTTTCCTTCGCTGTACAGACGTTCGTCAGTAATAGGCATACCATCAGCCATCATACGTGAGACGATCAGTCCTGCATTCATTACATTGGTATTTATCGCGCCACTCTTGGCTCGTTCACCTTCGTACCAGGCTTTCGCCGCTGCAAGATACGCTTCGGAGTAATTCAACTTATTCATTCACTTTTATTCCTTGCGCTTTTTTTGCGGCCTCAAGGTGAGGGAGGATCATGTGCCGGGCGACCCAGCCAACAACAGGAACAGCGACGGCATCCCCAAAACCATATTGAATTTGTGAGTCGCGCAAATTTTCCAGCGTGTACCAGCCAGCCCCCATCAGACGTGCATACTCAAGTCCGGTCATCCACCTGATTTTGAGTGCGCCCCTACCCATGATCACCACCGCCTGTTTGGAGGAACCGCCACGTGCTGTGCGTAAACATCCTGAAATGTCTTCTGCTCTCATTTCCCATACGGGAATGCCATTACGAGTTCTACGATAGGCTGTGCGGGCAGTTGTACAGTCTAGATTGACAAAATGTTCTAACCTTTCACGCTGTACCGATGCCATGGACTCTTTAAAAAGAGAAACTTTATCAGCATTCCACCACCGAGGGTCGCTGTCTGGGATAGCCTCAATCTCAAGAGTGAACCCTTGGCTTAGTAGCTCAGGTGCTTTAGGTAAAGGCATCATGAAGGTGCGTACTTCAGCATCTTTATGCAGCCAGGAAAGCCAGTCTGGTCTCAGGCACGAATCCTGTTCGCCTCCATCAATAGGATTTTTTGCTCCTATCAGGAATAACCTTGGTCGGGACTGTGGCACAAAACGTCGGGCGTCCAGAGTGATTGCGTCGACTGCATAACCTAACTCATTAAATTCTTTAACCGCAGCTCTCAAATCTTCTCTGTTATGGGAGGATGCAAGGCCTGTGACATTTTCGAGGACGATCACTTCAGGCTTGCGTTCATTCATCCCTGCAAGCAAATCAGTAAATCCGAAGAAGGCGGACGATTCCCTGCCTCCCCGCAGGCCGACACGCTTACCCGCCAGACTAAGATCAGTGCAGGGAGAAGAGGCCCAAGCAACATCTGCAGTTGGCAGGTCTTCGCTATTCAGGGTATGAATGTCTGCCAGAAAAAGCTTGTGAGTTTTCCAATGGCCTTCATACATCGATTTTTTGTTCAGGTCATAGTCATTAGACCAAACAGTCTTGATTCCCGCCTGCTCCATCCCAGCTCTCGCCAGGCCGATACCAGCAAAGAATTCCAAAGCGGTCCATTCGGCATCGCCCCGAATCGGTATAATATTCACTCAAAGTCTCCCGTTTTCATGTGCCTATCATCCCACAAAATACTCAGCTAGGTACATACTCTCAGTGGAACCCCACCTTGGTTATTTAGCATCTGCAAGATAGCCATTAAACTTCATGGTATGACTACGCGAGTTCGCATTTATGTAAGCCTATATTGTTGAATGAATTTGCTCTAACGACTAGCGACGAGAGTGTCCGGTAGGCAACGATTTCTGGTCTTCAATCCTCGAAACTGTAAACCAGTTTATCCAACGCTCAGTGGATGAACGGGCATAGCTGAGCGTTTTGGCAGTGTCTCTGCCACGGTCACCACGATGCTACATCAGCATGGTGATCAATCTGCGGGTGTGGGTCTTGTCATGGGTTTTATGAAGCGTTTTATGTATCGGGCATCGTTCGCTACGGAGAAGAAGTGCTACGATCTGCTTCGCTCAGTGCGTGCTGAGTTCCCTCAAACTGTTTTACTATTCCGAGCATCTATTTAGGACGATCTGTTGATGAGATTTGGCATTGAATCCGCACAAAAAATTACCATTCCCATGAACAGAAGTTTTGTGATTTAATCATCATGAAGGGTAAGTTTTTTCTTAAAATTAAGCTATATCAAAGAGAATGCTTAGCTTGCTAATCAATTGACTTGCAAAGGACCTGATATGCAGTGTTTAGATTTAACATTTGAAGTCATCAGCAATACCAATGCTACCGCCAACTATACGGGTGGTTGCTCTGGAGAACGTAGTGACTGTTGTACTCGTGTATGCACGCGAGCTGGTAACGACGAGCAAAACTCAGCGTCGAATTTAGATGCTTGGGAAAAATACTTGGAGGTTAACGCCGGCGTTCTCCAATATTAATCTAAATTCAAAATCGCCCTTGATGGGCGATTTTATTGGGAATATACAATGGACTCCAAAAAATATAAAATAAAAGAAACTGTGGATATTTTTATATCGAATGAAGATAATACTGATAATGTCAAACTCACATTTCATGTGATGACAACGCGTGATAGATTAGAAATAAAAACTAATAAAAATGTCGCTCGATTTATTGCCAGCCTTGATGGTATAAAAACTATAAATGATATAGTTACTGAGATGGGGTCCCTACGCTCAAAAGATGTCGATAAACTAATTGCTTTTTTACTAAATCAACATTTTATTTATGATGTAAATAACATTTGCGATATTGAACCTCGTTTTTCACGACAAATTACATTTTGGGACGATTTTGTCCTTGAACGACCTGGTGTAGAAACTCAACATATCTTGGAGAGCAAAAAGGTTGTTTTATTTGGGTGTGGAGCTGTAGGAGCCAAAATTATAGAAATACTTGTCCGCGCAGGTGTTAAAAATATAGTTTTGGTTGATTATAAGTCCCTTTCAAAGTCAAATGCAGCAAGGCATTGTTATTATAACTATAAGAAAATCGGAAAACCAAAGGTAGATGTCCTGTCAGAATTTTTGAGTTGGATCGATAGTCGAGTAATAATAACAAAACATTTTGAAAAACTTATACCTACTACTAATCTATCCTCTATCATTTCTGATGATACAGATCTGATTATTAATACTTGTGATGAGCCTTATATAGGTCATACTTCTTTAAAACTTGGTAGATATGCACAAGCAAGAGCTATTCCGCTGTATGTATCAGGTGGATTTGACGCCCACTTAATGAGTTCAGGAGAATTAATATTCCCTCCACATACACCCTGTATAGATTGTGCCCAAAATACGTTTTCAAAGGCATTAAAAGGATGGAAGCCTGTATATAGTATAGTCAATAATCCTCAACTGGACCTTTCAAAATCTGTCTATGATAATTATATTCCAGGAGGGCCTGGTGGATTAGCAATGATGAATGGTTTTTCAGCTAATCTAAGTTGCATGAAATTAATTCACTTCCTGTTGGATGATTCAGCATTTTCATATGTAAATAGTCGGTATGAATACCTTCCAAACGAAGGCAAAATGACTAATTTTGAATTGGTAAAACAAAGTGGATGCAAAATCTGTAATGAATAATTTTAGACTGCGACAAAGTATTGGTATCGTCGTAAATGATGATACTGTAGAGTTTTTTAAATCCAATATTAGAGAAAGTATAAAAATAAAAATCAACTTTCCAAATATAGTTGAACTCTTAAAGATGTTTGATGGGCAAACTTCTCTTCAAGAAATTGTAGCAAATTATTCAGGAATCGATATTCAACAACTTGAAAAATTAGCTTTGTTTTTGAATGAAAACAATATAATTATCGATCAAGATTGCCAATACCCTGCAGAGCTTGTCACTGAACAATATAGAATGATCAATACATTTGAAGACTACTGTCATACCACCAGTGAGGTTTTAGAATGTATAATTAATCTTAAAAAATCAAAAGTAATGATTGTAGGTATTGGAGCAGTCGGTAGTAATGTGGCAACGTATCTTGCTCATTGCAATGTTGGTTCGATAATATTTGTAGATCACGATAATGTAGATATAAGTAATTTACATCGTCAGTTTTATTTCGAGGATGAAATTAACTCTGATAAAAATATAGCGTTACTCAACTCTTTGAAAAAGATATCTCCAGATATTAAGATTGACATTATCAATGACATTATCGATGATGATTTTTTTAAAAGAAATATTCTACCCTCTGATATAGATTTGATAATAAACTGCGCTGATGAACCTAATGTGGATTACACCAGTAAAATAATCGCCCTCTTTAGTATGATTCATAATATCCCACATATAGTTGGCGGGGGATATAATCTTCATCAAACCCTTATCGGTCAGACAATTATTCCATTTAAGTCAGCATGCTTTAATTGTTTTAACCTATTTTTAGGAAAAATAAATAGCAAAGACCTTGTTAATGTGAAGAAATTGCACCGGGTAAAACGAAAATTAGGTTCATTTTCACCACTATCAGGTCTGGCTGCAAGCCTTGCAAGCTTGGACGCTATAAAATTACTTGCCGGGAAAGTAGATCACTTGCAACAAGAAAATAAAAGAGTCGAATTTAGTCTTAGAAGTTTATCTTTTAACGTCCAAGATGTTCCACGTGATCCTGAATGTGATTGGTGTAGAGGAAAGTATGAATAAGATCATTTTTGAGGGAATAGCCACCCATAATTTAAAAAATTTAGATGTTACTATACCATTTAATACAATAACCGCTATTTATGGCCGTTCGGGCGCAGGAAAAAGTTCTTTAGCATTTTCATCAATTTATCAATTATGCAAAGATGAGTTTGATGCTGTAGAAAACGGTTATTTGAATGAAAGTGATTATAAAGTTGCAAATTTCAGTGGGTTAATTCCCGCTGTTGCGATACCACAAAGAAACACAAATAACAACCCTCGTTCAACTATATATTCATATCTGAATATAGCTCAAGCTTTGTCATCTTTAAAAATCAAAAGAAACGTAGCAGTACCTAATTATGATAAATTAAAAATAAACAATTATAGAAATGAATGTCCACACTGCTTAGGCCTTGGCGAGATAGTTAGTGTGGATGAATCTGAATTAATTAATGAAAAATGTAGACTAGATCAAAAACCATTTTTATGTTGGCGGACTGGTGAGTTATCTGATTATTATCACCAATTACTTATGGTCTATTGTGATAAAAATAATATAAAAGTAGATGATACTTTTGATTCACTATCACTTGAAAAGAAAAACCTAATACTATATGGAGAAAGCGCTGAGAAATTATCTTTTAGATTTAAACACAAAGGAAAAACGAAGCAAAGAAGAGCTTTTTATAAAGGCGTAATGTCTTTTGCTAATTCGAATATAGGACGGAGCCAAAACAATTCAAAGTATAAAAAGGAAGAAAATTGCTCATTTTGTAATGGAAGCAGAATTAACCAAGAAACAGCCCAACTTGATGTTTTAGGATTTACATTTGATGAATTTTTACTATCTCCTATATCTGAATTATGTAATACCCTGAAAAAAACTATAGGTGACTCAGTATTAATTAGAGTGTTGTCCTCAATAAATAATATGGGATTGGGATATTTAAATTTGTCTCGTTCAATTCCCAGTCTTTCTGGGGGGGAAATACAAAAACTTATTTTCAGCAGGCTTTTAACATCTAATACAACAGGTATTCTGATTGTTATCGATGAAATATCATCCCAAATTAACCCTGTCGATTTTGAAGTTATCTTTCAAAAGCTAAAAAAATTATCAGAAAAAAACACAGTTATTTTAGTAGAGCACTCGCAGTATTTCATAGATCTTGCTGATCAGCAAATCCATGTTGGTAAATACGCTGGTTCTTCTGGTGGGGAAATTTGTGAAAAAGAAAAAATTCAGCCGCAAAGGAACCTCAATCCCAAAAATAATATATCTGATTACTATTATTTTGAAGGGCTTAATAAAAATAACATAATTAATCAAAATATACGTATCCCTAAAGAGTGTGTTACTGTTTTTTCTGGAATCTCCGGATCGGGGAAATCATCTTTAGCTAAAGCTATTTGTAGTCTTACCGATTCGATTTATATAAGCCAAAAATTGTCATCATATACAGGACGTTCTACTGTCGCAACTATCACGGATTTGAATAAATTAATTGCAGAATTTTTCTCCGATATAACAAAATTAGATATAGAGTATTTCCTTCCAAACAAACTTGGTGGATGTAAAGTTTGTGAAGGTAAGGGCGTGATAAAATATGAAAGGGGTTTTGAAAAGGATATCTACATATCATGTCATAAATGTGAGGGTAAACTGTTTGACCACAATATAGATGAAGTAAAGTCTCAGATTAATGGTATGAATATAATAGATGTATATGATACTGAGTTGAAAGAGTTAAGCTCTTTTTTTAATAACACTAAGATTAATACTATTCTTGAAACTATCCATTATCTTGGAATATCACATTTGAAACTTAATAGAAAAACGCAGTCCCTGTCAGGTGGTGAAATGCGTAGAATAAAATTATGTGAAATACTATCTAAGTCCAGAAAAACAAACAAAATATTGTTTATTGATGAACCTGTCGCTGGACTTGATTCTGAGACGGCTTCGAAGGTGCTGAATTTTATATATCAAAAATCTAAATTATTCAATGCAATTGTTATTATAGAGCATAGGCCTGAGGCAGATGACTATGCCGACTTTAAAGTACTAATTGGTCCTTTGTCTGGAAAGCAAGGTGGGCGAGTTATAGAACAAAAGATCATTGAGTCAGTTAGATGAATTTAATTAACACACTATCTAATTAGTATGTGTAGTTATGATATTAATTTAATGAAATATAAAGGGTGATATTTTGGAAGAGTTAAGAATCGATTTTTAAATTAGTGTTGTTATATATTTTAATCACATGAGATGAAGACATCTTGTTAAACTTATATACCCATGATCATCAAAGATGGTTGATTGTCTGCAATTGAGATCATGGGCTGTCACCTTTTTAAATTTTTACTGAACGTTATAAAATTGAACTGGAATGTCTGCACAGTTCCTGAGATGATAAAAGAGTTAATGATTCGATCAAAGCCGTACTGTCGGCTTATGTAGGCTGCAGTTCGTCATGATAATTCCAGCCTACATCTTCACAACAAGACCATAGATAACCACATTTATAATCACTAAATTTAGGAAATGACGCAAGTTCGATAGGTCGGATCTCCTTATCACTGACAAATTAGACTGAAGAGCATAGTGTGATTCTGGTAATTATCAAACCAGACAAGTCCGTATTGGATAAGATTACCGAAGGTTTTAAATAGCTATCATATGTTTAACTGTTCAGAACGCTGTAAGAAGAACGGAAAATTGAAGTGGACTCATTAACGGATTGCAATAATAATTATCTTTTTCAATTCTTTGATAATATTAATCTGGAACTGTGTTCAATGATATCTTGAAATGAACCTCCCTTTACCTCTAACCGGATGGATAGAGTTAAATTAAAAGAATCTACAATTCAAAGTTCGATTTTGACTATTAGTTTACCTACGTGTAAAAACTAACGGGATGCCTTGGTATATAAACTTAAATTTATCTTATGCAAAATGATTGATAAAAATGAGAGCTGCAATTTAAGCACTAGTTTTCCATATAAAATAAATAGTTGCGATTGTCTAATCTGTTGTAGTAAATGTGCAGACATTGAAAGAGAAAGACCAGGTTTTTCTTTTCTAACCGAAGGGAAGAAAAGCAAGGGGAAACCGGAGAAGCAAGCGCAGCGGCTTCGCAGAGTTAGCCCTTGCTTCATTTCGCTATAATAATAAAAAATCGCAGTGCCTGATATTTTATATAAAGATATACAGCTTAACTTGCATTTATTTTAAAGCTTCTCTTGCAGCACAGAAGATGCTATAAATTTCCGCTTCGGTTGAATAGATGACACTGTATGGTGCTTATAATTAAAAAATTATTCACTCAAGCAATTCTTTTTATAATAGATATTATTTATTTAACAAAAACGCTTGACATTCTTTCTTAAAGTGATTAATTGTAATGTTGTATAAATTTAAAACAAGAGGTTAAATAATGACTGAATATAATACGGCCTTCAATGAAGTAGACTTGCTTATGAATGAGATGCTTGAGAAATTAAATATATCATTAAATGAAACGAATTTATATCCAACTGATGATATGTTTCGGATAATTGTGCAAGAGATTGATGTTGAAAATTTAAAAATACTATCTTTTATTTATAACGAAGGATCTCAAGAGGTTATAGACAATATGACTTCCGTAATAAAAGAATTCATGTACTGGTGGGGTGATAATTTAGATTATGGTACTATTAATATCCAATCTCTAATTGCAAAAAAAGAAGAAAAAATAATTTCTTCAATCATATTAGAAAATTCAGATAAAGCTAAAAACATAAAAAGAATTTGATGGTTAATTGCAATCCTGACAATCATGCTCTCATGACCATTTTTTAGAGGGATGAGGGGCTGTTGCATTCACTTCATAGGAATACCTACTCATAGAGGCTGTCTGGCACGAGCGAAGCTCTTTGATCTGTTTCTTGACTGCGAAGATCTCTGTTTTAGCTAACTCACTATTGCTACTTTTTGCATCAAGATGGCTTATAAGGCGGTTCAGCTTTTGGGATATGTTAGACTGTGATTTCCAAGCTTCAACATTGATAGCAGGAACGACAGGAGGAAGCCTATCAAAGAGGTTAATCGAAGCCATTCGCCTTGCTTTTGTTTCCACGTTTAGCATTAAGAATCTCAGTGTAGGTCAATCTTCGTGCTTAGATTTTGATTTTTTCAACAGAACGGTGAAAAGAGCAAGGGACAAGAGAAGCGGAGCTTCTCTTAGTCATACCTTGCTAACATTCCTATATATCATTTAGAATCTTAGGCCATATTTTATTTCTCTTTCTTTAAATGCATCCTGGCCTCCCTCCAGAATTTCACATACATGTTGCCTTATACCCATACTCTTGAGAAGGCAAGTATCCTGTATTTTTTCAAAAGTATTTTCAAGTGCATTACTGATATATTCAAACTGATACTCTTCATTCTCACCATCTTTAATTTGACCAGTTTGGTTTGCAACAATAACACATTCTGAATCAGCGGAAACAACAAGGTTTGCGTTATGAGTAACCAATATTATTTGTCTCGTTTTTTTGCGTTGCTTAATAAACCTGTTCAACTGTTCATAAATAGTTCTGTTATCTAAGTTATCTTCTGGTTGATCTATGAGTATTGGATGCGATGCATTGCTCAGGTGCAGCAATAAATTCAAAAGAACTAACCCTCTTTTACCGGGAGACATTTTTATTATTTCATCATTATTATAGATAATTTCATAATCAATGAAGAAATAGTCATCGTAGAGTGTGTAAAGGATATCCTTTTTAGTAATCCCTTTCTTCACTTTGGGACAGGTTTCTTTTTTTGTATTTGCTAAAATGGTATTTATTTTTTCTATATGGTTTACTACATCAAAAGCAAAAATCTCTTTAGGATCATATGCATCACCCATTAAAGGTTGTAAATTGCCTCTCATGTCATAATTATCTATGAATTTATCAAATCCATCTTTATTGAAACTCAGTTTAGGGATTATTTTCATATCATCAGAAATACTATATTGCTCGGATGATAACTCAATAATATAGTCTTGATATAAAGACATTAATTCTGCATAGTTTGTTTGTAAATTAGAAAGGTTGTCTTTTGCATCTACTAATAATTTATCTATTACTTGTTGCAGTCCATTTATTTTGCTTAGTTTTTCTCTTTCGATACTTATTTTTTTGGTAAATAAGTCGAGGCTTTGTTTTTCCTTAACTTTTAATAATAAAGGAGTGATCTCTAACTCTGATTTTTCTTTTATTTGTGTGATTTTATCGATGAGTTTTGGTATTTTATTTGTTTTCAACTCAAAATGCTTTTGAGTTTCTAAGCGAATACTGTCCATACCTTTTTCAATAATGGAATAGTATTTTCTGGAAAAAATAGCAGTATCCGCAACACTTAATGAGGATGCTAAATCAGATTTTAAAGCATTAGTGTAATCTAGAAACCTTTCGTGTAGGCCAGTTATTAGCTTTGTGGAGTTTAAATGATAGTTATCAACTACTCTTAGTCTATTCTCAGAGTTTTTTAGAATGGTGTTGAGTTTATTGTATTTTATTATTTCTTGCTGATTGAATCCTGATTTTTCTCTTAGTTTTTTACATTGTTCTTCTAATGAACTGATCTCCTTTTCAATAGAGAATTTATCACCAATCTTATTTCTTTCATCACATAATGTTGTGTAATTATCTGAAAATGTCTGATGAAGTTCAATTTTTTCTTTTATCTCTTTGTTTTTTAATTTAATTTCAGAGTCTTTTACTTCACTGAATTCATAAAAATCTCTATTCTGCTTCAGAATTGACTCGATAAGTTTTTTGAGCTGATTTTTTCCTTCAACTTCCGCAAGTTTATTAATATACAATTGAGGTATGTAAGTTATAGGTTTTGTATCCTCTAAGTCAGAGAGCAAACTAATACTTCCATCATCCCATTCTACCTCAAAGTCAACACCTTGTGTATTATAGTTATCGGTGTCAGCTAAGTTTATATTTTCTAAAACAGCACTTTTATTTATAGCCGCTGCAATGAAGTAAAGTAAAAGTGATTTTCCAGAAGACTTTCCACCTATTATTGTATTCAAATCTTTATTTAAATATATCCAATTTTTGGGGAATTTTTTATCTTCACATATAAATCTTGCTCTTAATATCGTTTGATATCCAGCTTTTGTCTGAGGGTGAGATTCTTGGATTTTAACTCTCGACTCAGGCTCATATATTATTTGTTTTAGCCCATCAAAACTGAGATTAGCTTTTATCCAGGTGTGTCTGTTATCGTCAGGTTTAAACATTTTATCTGAGGAGTGTGCATCTGAACCCCAAACGCAAGGTTTTATGTTTCCAAACTCTTTCAGATAATCTCTTATCGTCTCGTGTTTTTCACCTTTGCAAAAATCAATAGTGCCACTATTTGAAGTGAAGAGCATGTGTGATTGCATTATGAGATGCTTCCGAACGGCATGGCCTTGACTCTTCCAACTGACTTTACTTAGATCTTCGTCTGCTGGTAAAGCTAATATATATTTTCCTTTGAATTTTCCGTTCGTGTTTAATATGTCTTTGAGTTCATCAAGATTGAAGCATGAATTTATCATCCCTACAAATAAAGGATTTTGTCCAGCAAAATTATGTTGATGTTGGCATAGTTTTTCGCCAAATTCGATTATATTCTCTTTTGTGAAGTTTCTTCTGTCTGTTCTGGCACCTGGTTCTGAATAAAAATCAAATTTCAGACAGTTTATAATTTCTTTTTCTATGGTTTCTGGAGAAACAGAATCACATAATAAGAGATGGTAATTTACTTTTCTATTCCACCTTAAATCTGATTCCTTTCCGATAACTAATTTATCAATTCTGAACTCGATGTTTGGTAATACCTTTATTTCTTTAACTAACTCATAATTTTCAGCACCTAATAATTGCTCCATTCTTTCAGGGTTAGATAAGTAGTCATTTTTTATCTTTTTATATCCATCTATGAAAAAATAATCAGTAATCCCTATTACTTTTATATTTTCTTCGATAGCTTTAGTGAATAAATCAATAATATATTTATCCCAGTCGTCTCTATATTCGTTTCTCAAAACTGATGCAGGAGTATGGACATGAAGATCCCATTTATTCCATTCTGAGCCTCTACTGAACATTTCTTTCTCCATCTGAATTAAATTTATTTTTTATTTAATAGGATGATGACCTATACTTATTCAGAATATAACTTAAATCTGTGTGAACAAGAAGTATCGTTCCATTATTTTTTGATGACTTGGTATACTCCCCTAAGCTATCTATCATTGCTTTTTTTTAAGATATAGTAGCCCATATGTATACCAAATTTGGTTAAATATTGAATTATTCAATAATATCAATAGGTAAGATGTTGAATGAAAGTACTGCTGCATCATCGGCGTATGTGCGTCGAAATTGTCGATTGTGCTCATGGAGTTATGATGTCCATTTCTTTGAAAAGAAACCGTTTTGAGCGGCTCAGTGGCCGTTAGTGCCTGCTATTGTCGCATGAAAAAAAGCGATGTCGCAGAAAAATGTCGCGGCTTTACGACGTGCCTTCCGGCATCAACTCGATGACAATTTTGCCATGTTCCACGCCCACCCTGACCTGGGCGTTGGTAGTAAAGCCCGCCTTTTCAAGCCAGTCCCCTTTTAAGCTCAACGCCGCATGTACGCTGTAACGCTTAGGTATCTTAGTTTTTCGATCCTCGTGACGTTTTCTGAAATATCCCACTTTTAAATGGCGGTAGGGTTTGCCAGTCGCGATCTCTTGCATAGAACCTCCAGACAATACGGACAACGGTCAATCCTGATGCCTGTATAAAATACCCGTGATTTTCAGGAGGTGTAGCATTAATGCTGGAATCAGGCTTCAGAAAACGGAATGCAACAACTGAAATTCAGGGTTTAAAAGAGTATTATTGATGCATCTTATTAATCGGTAAGTCGCTATGTCCGGTAAACGCATATCACGAGAAAAAGAGACTATCGCGAAAATGATCGCGTTGTTTGAAAAGCAGTGCCCGCAGGCGTCTCGGGAAGAGGGGCATTATCAGGCGCTGAACGCGTATGCCGATAAGCGCCTGGATAAGTGTGTTTTTGGTGAAGAAAAGCCTGCCTGTAAACAGTGTCCGGTACACTGCTACCAGCCCGCAAAGCGGGAAGAGATGAAGCAGATTATGCGCTGGGCGGGGCCACGCATGTTATGGCGTCATCCTGTCCTGACCGTTCGTCATCTGATTGACGATCGTCGTCCGGTGCCGGAATTACCGGAAAAGTATCGCCCGAAAAAGTGAGCCGTTCAGCTTCGCAGTGGGCGGCAAATTACCTGCAGGGCCAGGGCGCTGCACAACGGGAAGAGGGCCAGCAGCAGCCAGGGGTATATTGCCTGAGCCGAAGGCACCAGCGCGCGATCCAGCAGACTGCCAAACAACAAATTTCCCGCCAGTACCGCCATCCCTCCGGCGGTGGCGAGTGCGCCATAATGCGCCCCCAACGTTGATTCCTCGGCGAACCGCGGAATGAGATCTTTTGCCGAGGGGACCAGCAGCATTTGTCCCAGCGTCAGTAACGTGACAAATAAGACCGACGGCAGCAACCGCAACCAGCCCTCCGGCGGTTCAGTCGCTGCAAACATCGCTACGCTCGCAAAGGCCGTAGAAAGCAGCAAAAAGCCCACCGGCAGGATCCTCACCGCGCCCACGCGGCGGGCAAAGCGTGCCAGCGGCAGCTGTAAGGTAATGATCAGCACGGAGGCGAGCATAAAAAGCGGACCGAGATCTTTCTCGTTACCACCAGATCGCTGGATCTCCACCGGCAGCGCCAGATAAAGCTGGTTGTAGCTTAACAGCCATGAGCTATAGGCAATGATGAAGGCGACGAAGCGAGGCTGGCGGAAGGTTGTCCACCAGGGCTGTATTTTCAGCGTTTGTGAACGGCGGCCAGAAGCAGGAAGGCAGAAGTAGAGCACCACTAACGCAATAATAAAGACTCCTGCACCCGCCAGCGCCACCTGGCGGAAGCCAAGCCCCGTTAACAGGGCGCCAGCAACCGGGCCCAGTACTGCGCCGAGTTCCCCGCAGACTGCAAACAGTGCAAACCACTCCGCCCGGCTTCGTGTCCCTTTCGCCTCACTGTGCGTGCCCGCTTTGGCCAGCAATGCCTCAATCGAAGGGGAAAATAATGCGCCGCCGATGCCCGTCAGACATGCGCCCACAATAATCGGCGAGAGCGATTCCCCGAAGGCCAGCAGCAGATAACCTGAAACACGAACAATACAGCCGCTGAGGATAACCACTTTCGCGCCAAACCGGTCCGAGAGGGCACCACCAACGATAAACATCCCCTGCTGGGAGAAGGTGCGCAGGCCCAGAATCAGCCCGATCAGTCCGCCGGAGAGCAGCATGTCGTCGCGCAGGAATATCGCCAGGAAAGGAACGACGGCGTAAAAGCCAATGTTGAAAACAAACTGGCTACCCAGTAAGACGGGCGGCCAGAGCGTGGCGGCTGGGCGAAGGAGCATTGTGATTTACGCGCCCCTAAACGATAAAGTGGATGTGCTTTTTGCCATGGAACGGCGAGATCTCAATTTTGGTTTTGACCCGGAAAACATCCCACAGCAACGACTCGGATAAGATGTCCTGAGGTGTCCCCGTCGCCACAATTTGCCCCTTCTGCATCACAATCAGCGAGTCGCAGAACATCGAGGCGTGGTTGAGATCGTGGATAGCGACAATGCTGGTGACCGGTAATTCGCTGATCAACTGCATCAGCTGCATCTGATGATGAATGTCCAGGTGGTTGGTCGGTTCGTCCAGCAGGATTTCCGTTGGGGTCTGGGCCAGCGCGCGGGCAATGTGCACCCGCTGGCGCTCTCCGCCGGAGAGGCTCAGCCAGCCCTGGTCGCTTTTATCCAGCATATCCACGCGTTGCAATGCCGCCGTGACGGTCTCGTCATCGTGCGTGCTCCAGTTGGAAAAAGCGGAGTGGTGCGGAATTCGTCCAAGTTTCACCACGTCGCGAACGCGCATGTTGGCGTCGGTCATCCCGTGCTGCTCAACGAACGCTACCCGGCGGGCAAGCTGCTTTTTGGCGATGCGGGAGATGTCCTGCCCGTCCAGCGTCACGCGGCCCGCATCCGGGCGACGCAGTCCCGCGAGGATACGTAAAAGAGACGATTTTCCGCAGCCGTTTGGGCCCAGCAGGCCGACGGTTTCCCCCGGGAGACCTTCAGCGAGACGTCATTGACGATCGCCTTTTTGCCGACCTTCCAGGTAATATTTTCAGCGCAGATACTCATCACTTATTCCTTGAACGGTAAATAATCACGGCAAAGAAGGGAACGCCCACCAGTGCGGTCACTACGCCGACGGGCAGGCTTTGCGGCGCAATCAGCATGCGTGAGGCAATGTCTGCCAGCACCATCAGGATCGCCCCGGCCAGCGCGCTGGCAATGAGCAGCGTGCGATGCAAAGGTCCGAACAGGAAACGCATGACGTGCGGAACCACCAGCCCCACAAAGCCGATGGAGCCTGCCATACTGACGATGGTCGCGGTAATCAGTGCGGTCGTGATAAATAACGCCAGGCGTACCCAGGGAACGGCAATCCCCAGCGATGCGGCAGCGTCGTCACCGAACGTAAAGGCATCCAGCGCCCGGGAATAGAAGAGGCAAACGGCTAACCCCAGCAGGACCACCACCAGTACCAGCTGGAATTCCGGCCAGCGTACGCCGCTGAAGCTGCCCAGCAGCCAGAACATGACATCTCGCGCCTGCTGTGCGCTGGCTGACGTGCTGATGGTGTAGGCGGTAATGGCATTGAACAACTGCGAAGCCGCAACGCCTGCCAGAATAGTGCGTTCATTGCCGCCGCGCGCGCCGTTCGTCAGAAAAGCGACAAATGCAAAGGCGGCGAAGGCACCCGCGAAGGCCCCCGCAGACAGCGAAACGGCTCCCGTTCCCACACCCAGCACCACGACGGAAACCGCCCCGGTTGAGGCCCCCGCAGACACGCCGAGAACATAGGGTTCCGCCAGCGCGTTCTTCAACAGACTTTGCAGGACGGCACCGCAGATGGCTAGCCCGGCGCCACAGCAGGCAGCAACCAGCGCACGGCTCAGACGAAAGTCCCAGATAACGCTCTCATAGATGCGGTTGAGCGGAACCTCGGTGAGCCCCATTTTATTGCTGATAGCATAAAACACGTTATCCAGCGGGATGGACAGTTCACCGACGCTGACGCCAAGGGCGATGACCAGAAACAACAGTACAATGGCAAGCAGAGCAGACGTGGTCAGGAACAGGCCCTGGCGGGCCTGAAGTACAGCGGCTGTCATCAGTTCAGCCCCAGTTTTCTGAGCTGTTCACCCACCTGTTCAGCACCGTAAATTGTACGAATCGTTGGGTTCATCGCCTGGCCGTCCATCACCACGATATGGCCTTTTTTGACGGCATCAAGCTGGCTGACGGCAGGATCGTTTTTCAGGAATTTGATTTTTTCTTCCGCGTTATCCAGCGCCCAGCGGTTACGGTCCAGACTGGAGACCACAATCACATCCGGATTAGCGGCAATAATGCTTTCCCAGCCCACGGTTGGCCATTCGGTTTCAGATGTAATGGCGTTGTGCCCGCCCAGCACGTTGGCAATAAATCCGGAGGCGCTGTTTTTACCGCCGACGTAAGCATCAGCCGAAGGAGAGGAGCTTGAGAACCAGAAAACAAAGGAGAGGTCCTTTTTGTTTTTACCAAACTCCTGGCGCAGGTCAGCCTCACGTTTTTTGAAATCGGCAATGACGGCCTGGCCGCGATCTTCCACGTTAAAGATTTTGGCAAAATCCTCAATCTCCTTATAGAGATAGGTCATGTCCCACAGCTTCTGGCGGCTGCCGTACATATCCCCTGTGGCTTTTTTGGTCGCGCACATGCCCGGTGAGACGTAGCTATTCACACCGACGGTCGCCAAATCTTCACGTTTTGCGACCTTACTCTCAGGCCCAAGTAACAGAGGAAGCTGGGCAGGTACAAAATCAGGATTTTGCGCAAGGATAGATTCAAGCGTAGGGATTTCTACCGTCAGGGTTTTGATTTTTGCGTTCTGTTCAGCCAGCTGTGGCAGCACTTTGGTCGGCCAGAAGGCGCTGGCCTTCACCTTATCCTGCAGGCCGAGCAGGAGCAAAATTTCGACGGTATTCTGACCCAGGGCCACGACGCGTTCCGGCGCTTTGGTGAAGGTCTCTTTATAACCACAGTTTTCAATGGTCAGAGGATATGTGGTTGCCAGAGCAGAACTGACCGACGCAATCGCCAGGCCCAACGCGCAGATGACCTTTTTCATTAAACGCTACCCTTCATTAAAATTATTTTTTGATGCAAATGAAACTCATTATTAAGGCGGAATTTTATACAGAGGAAACGATTTTGTGTCAATGAGGGACAATTGCGCAGGGTGACAAAAGGCGGTGCCAGAATAACACCGCCAGCATGCGGACTTACAGCAGGTTCTCTTTATCAATCCCGAGGCGCTTCATGCGCGACAGCAGGGTCGTGCGTTTTAAGCCTAAACGCTGGGCAGCCCCTTTCGGGCCGGCAACCACGCCGTTCGTCTCTTTCAGCACGCGCATAATGAGCTGATATTCATCTTCTCCCTCTTTTGCGATCTCGGCTGCGGTCACGGTCGTTTCAGGCAGAGAAACCTCCGGCAGGGAGAGTTGCAGCACATTGCCACGCGTGAGCAGCACCGCACGCTCAATGACGTTTTCCAGTTCGCGGACGTTACCCGGCCACTCCATCGACGAGAGGGTGCGTAGCGTTTCGGCAGGAATACTGTCAATATTTCGCCCCATTCGGCGGGCGATCTTCGCGGTAAAGGCTTTTACCAGCAGGGGGATATCTTCCGGACGTTCGCGCAGCGGGGGCAGGCAGATCGGGAAGACGTTCAGGCGATAGTAGAGATCGCTTCTGAATTCGCGGTCGGCGACCATTTTTTTCAGGTCGCGGTTGGTGGCGGCAATCAGCCGCACGTCAGTCTGGATAAGCTTGTTGCTGCCAAGGCGCTCAAACTCCTGCTCCTGCAAGACGCGCAGCAGTTTAGGCTGCAACTCCAGCGGCATATCGCCCACTTCGTCGAGGAACAGCGAGCTTTTATCGGCCAGTTCAAAACGCCCCAGGCGCTGGCTGCTGGCCCCGGTAAATGCGCCGCGCTCGTGGCCGAAGAGGTCACTTTCCAGCAGGCCCGCAGGCATCGCCGCGCAGTTCATCTTCACCATCCGGCGGCTGTTGCGATTGCTCAGGTTGTGGATGGCTCTGGCAATCAGCTCTTTACCCGTGCCGGTTTCACCCAAAATCAGCACCGTGCTGTCGCTCTGCGCCACCATTTCCACCTGCTTGAGGACGCTGTACATCGCATCGCTGCGCCCGATGATTTCGCCAAACTCGCAGTCCACATTATTAAGCTGCTCGGTCAGGGCCAGGTTCTCGTCCACCAGCCGCTCTTTCAGGCGATGGATCTCCTGATAGGCGAGGGCGTTATCTAGCGCGATGGAGATACGCTCGGCAATCTGACGCAGCAGCTTCAGGTTGGCGGTGGTAAACACGGCTTCATCACACTGCGCCAGTTTCAGCACGCCAAGCATGGTGTTGCCGGACATCAGCGGTAGCAGGCACAGGGTCTGGATCTTATTGCCCCAGGTGTTAAACAGCATTCGCTCATACGGCGCCACCGGATCCTGTTCGCTCAGGTTAAGCAGGAGGATCTCTTTGCTTTTGAATACCCGTTCAGAAAGGGTGCCCGCTTCATCCACTTCACTTTGCTCATGCGCCGGGTTGGCTTCATCGAGATAGTGCGTGGAATAGATATTCAGCTTGCCCTTGCGATGCCCCCGCAGCGCAATACTGATAGCGTCGATTTTGAAATAGTGGTGGATCTCTTTTGAGACTTCGCTGACCAGCTCATCCATATCGAGACGTGACAGCACGGTGTTAGTGATTGCCACCAGGATGCGGAAGTTATCGCGCTCGCGGCTCAGCAGGTCGTAATCCACGTTATTGGTGACGCGACTTTGGATCTGCTCTGCCACCACGGCCACAATCTGGGTAAAGGTGTGCAGACGCTCGTACTCCGCTTCGCTCCAGGGCCGGTCGGTCGTGCGGATGAACTCGCAGCCGCCAAAGATATGGCCCTCCGCCGCCAGCGGCAGCATGCTGTAGTGGCCAAAAGGCTGATAGAGGTTGCTCCCGGCAAGCCGCGGCCACGCCATCCTGAACTCCTCAAAATTGCAGTGCAGGGCTTCCGGACGGGAGAGAATGCGGCGCACCGGACCATGCGCCAGATACGTTTCATCTTCGTATTCAAACGTTTTGCCATTATCACGCGTTGAGTAGTAGCTCGCGCGTTGCGTTCCGCTATGCCAGAGCACAATTGCGGCGCTGTCTGCCAGGGCTGATTGCCTGACCAGTCGCGTCAAAGCATCGCTTAGCGCGCTGAGATCGGGCTGCTGTAAAAGTGTGCGCGTGATATCAAACAGGCCCTGCTGTCCAAGATCGCTCATCGGTGTATACGGCATTATTGCTTTCCAATTGAAACTGGCAGAAAAGAGACATTCAGTGCTGACCGCTTATGGCGCGGTTCTAGCAAATTCGGGGTAACGGTTCAGCGTGCGGCAGATCCAGTGTGCGCTTCACGCCGTAAAGCCCGGTCAGGCGCACCCCTCTGCGCTCAACCACTTCCCCAATGATGGCGGCATCTTTCCCTAATGGATGCGACCGCAGCCCGGCCAGGACAGATTCCGCCGCTGCGCGTTCAACGCCGATCACCAGCTTGCCTTCGTTCGCAAAGTTGAGGGGATCAAGCCCTAGCAGCTCGCACAGCCCGCGTACGGCGGGTTTGACAGGCAGACCACGCTCGGTCAGTTCAATCCCGCACCCGCAGCTTACGGCGAACTCGTGGACGACGGCATTCACGCCGCCACGGGTGGCGTCGCGCAGGGCTTTCACACCAGGAATGGCGCGCAGAGTCTGAATCAGCGGGGTAAGCACCGCACAGTCGCTACGCAGTTCGCCGTCCAGCCCTAACCCTTCGCGCAGATTAAGAATCGTCGCGCCATGGCATCCCAGCGTGCCGCTCACCAGCAGAACGTCGCCCACGCTAAGTTGCTGTGCGCCCCAGTGGATGTCGGCGGGGATCGCGCCCATCCCGGCGGTGTTGATAAACAGTTTGTCGGCGGCGCCGCGCTGAACCACTTTGGTATCGCCGGTGACGACAGCGATCCCCGCCTCGCGCGCCGTCTGTGCCATGCTGTTGACCACCGCCGTGAGCGTCTCCATCGGCAGCCCCTCTTCAAGGATAAACCCGCAGGAGAGGTAGCGTGGAATGGCGCCGCTGACGGCAACATCGTTGGCTGTGCCGCAGATGGCGAGCTTGCCGATATCACCGCCCGGGAAAAACAGCGGGTCAATGACGTAGCTGTCGGTGGAGAACGCCAGCCTGTCGCCCTGGGCAGTGAGTGTCGAGAGCGCGATGCGCGCCTGGTCTTCCTGCTCGGCGAGCCAGGGGTTGTTAAAAGCCTCCATAAACAGCCGGTTAATCAACTGCTGCATCGCCTGCCCACCGCTTCCGTGCGCCATTTCCACCGTGTTCATGCTTCACACTCCTGGTTGCGATATTGATACCACGCGGCGCATGCCCCTTCGGAGGAGACCATCAGCGCGCCAAACGCGGTTTGCGGGTTACAGTTGTTGCCAAATAACGGGCATTGATGAGGTTTACACTTACCGGTGAGCACGTCGCCACAGCGAGAACGGGGATCGTCGCACACCTGCTGCGGCTGCGGGCGGAAATGTGTTTCTGCATCAAACGCGCGATAGGCTGGCGTGAGGCGCACGCCGGATTCGGCAATCAGCCCCAGACCGCGCCACTCGCTGTCGCCTTCAACGCTAAACACGTCGGCAATGGCCTGCTGGGCCCGTTCATTTCCCGCATCGGGCACCACGCGGCGGTACTGGTTTTCGACCGCACTCAGGGCCGCTATTTTCTGCTCAACCAGCATGGTCACACCTTGCAGTAGATCAAGTGGCTCGAAACCAGCGACCACTAACGGACGATTGTACTGTTCAGAGATAAAACCGTAGGCGTCTGTGCCAATCACCATGCTGACGTGTCCCGGGGCCAGAAAGGCGTCGATACCGTTATCCGGCTCCTCCAGCAGGCTGCGCAGCGTGGGAATGAGCGTGATGTGCTGACAGAAAAAGAAAAAATTAGTGACGTTGCGGGCTTTGGCCTGCTGCAGCGTAATGGCCGTCGCGGGCATAGTGGTTTCAAAACCCAGCCCAAAAAAGACGACGTTGCGCTCAGGGTTATCCCTCGCCAGCGTCAGGGCATCCATTGGCGAGTAGACGATCCGCACGTCCGCACCGCGCGCTTTCGCCTGCAGCAGCGAGCCATTTTTCCCCGGCACGCGCATCGCATCGCCAAAGGTACAGAAAATGACGTCAGGCTGGCTGGCAATTTCAATACAGCTGTCGATGCGGCCCATTGGCAACACGCAGACCGGGCAGCCGGGGCCGTGGATAAACTCGATGTTATCTGGCAGTAGCTGGTCGAGGCCAAATTTGAAGATGGCGTGCGTGTGTCCGCCGCATACCTCCATGATCCGCAGCGGCCTTTCTTTCGTGTTGTTCAGCAGCGCCGCCCGTGTTTTCAGGTGCCCGATAAGCTGCAGTACCTGTTCTGGCGCGCGGTATTCATCAACGTAACGCATGTGCTACCGCTCCTCGCCGTACAGCAGGGCGCCCACGTCAGGCTCCACGTCAAACATGTTTTGCAGCGCATCCAGCGTGTCGCGGGCTTCCGCTTCGTTAATCACGCTCATTGCAAAGCCCACATGGACCAGCACCCACTGGCCGAGACGTGACGCGCCGGTTTCATCGGTACTGCCCACCAGCGTCAGATCCACATCGCGCAATATACCGCAGACCTCCACCCTGGCCTGGTTACCGTCGATTGCCTGAATTTGTCCGGGTACGCCTATGCACATCGTTCGCTCTCCAGCCAGTTAAGCCATGCGTCCATGCCGTCGCCGCGCGTGGCGGAGACCAGCACGATCGCAATCTCCGGATTCACTTCGCGGGCATACGCCAGGCATTTCTCCACGTCGAAATTCAGGTACGGCAGCAGGTCAACTTTGTTCAGCAACATCAGGGAGGCGGCGGCAAACATATGCGGGTACTTCAGCGGCTTGTCTTCCCCTTCGGTGACGGAGAGCACCGCGACTTTGTGGCGCTCGCCGAGGTCAAAGCTCGCCGGGCACACGAGGTTACCGACGTTTTCAATAAACAGGATGCCGCTCTCTTCAAACGGCAAACGCGGTGCGGCATCGGCAATCATCTGCGCATCCAGATGGCAGCCTTTGCCCGTGTTGACCTGAATCGCCGGGGTGCCGGTTTCACGAATGCGCGCGGCATCGTTTACCGTCTGCTGATCGCCCTCGATCACCGCGCAAGAGACGCGTTTGTTCAGGCGCTTGAGTGTTTCTGTTAACAGCGTGGTTTTGCCTGAACCCGGGCTGGAGACCAGGTTCAGCACCAGCTGTTTGCGGGCGGCAAAGCGCGCGCGATTGCGGGCCGCGAGCTGGTTATTTTTGTCCAGCACGTTGATCTCGACGTCCAGCATCTGCCGCTGGCTCATGCCCGGCGCATGAGTGCCCGCTTCGCCCTGGCCGTAGTGCAGGTCGCCCGCGTCAGAGCGTTGCGGCGCAAAGGTAATGCCGGTCAGAACTGCCGCAGGACGCGGGGCAGGGGAAAAGGGCGCGGAGCGAAACGCGGAGTGGGGGCGGTGTTCGTCCCCTTCTATATACAGGTTGCCTTCGGCGCAACCGCAGGTACTACACATACATTACTCCTTCTCGATTTCGAGGCGTTGGATCTGCATACCGTCATCCGCCACGATCCGCAGCCCGGTACGCTGGCACTGCGGACAGCGCTGAACCTTTGAGGAGAGCAGCGTGACGTACTGCTGACACTGCTCGCACCAGCACTCCGCCTGCTGCTCGTCGATATGCAGCTCGCAGCCTTCCGCCAGCGTGCCGCGGCATACCAGCTCAAAACAGAAGGTCAGGGCGCTGGTCTCGACGCAGGAAAATGCCCCGATCTTCAGCCAGACGCCGGTGACGCGTTTCGCGTGGTTTTGCACTGCCTGCTGTTCGATAAGTTCAAGCGCTCGCTGGCAGAGGGTGATTTCGTGCATGACGCCTCCTCAATGAATTGCCCCGGTAATGCAATAACAGTGCCAGCCTGTATTTTGTCAGGGCGTGACGATGTCAATGCTGTCGAAATGACACGTCGACACCGCCGCGTTGACAGCAGTTTTGAAATTAAAGATCAATAAAATCAGTTGATTAAAAACTGGCACGGAATCTGCTTAACAGCCGCTATCTCCATTAACCGGATACCTTTTATGACTATTTGGGAAATCAGCGAAAAAGCGGATTACATCGCGCAGCGCCACCAGCAGCTACAGGAGCAGTGGCACCTCTACTGCAACTCTCTGGTTCAGGGGATCACCCTGTCAAAAGCGCGTCTGCATCATGCGATGAGTTGTGCGGCGCAAGGCGATATGCGCTTTGTCCTCTTCGGCCACTTCACGGTCTTTGTCACCCTGGCAGACAGCTTTAACAGCCACACCATTGAGTACTACGTCGAGAACAAAGAGGGTGAAAAACAGTGTATTGCGCAAGCGCAACTGATGGCTGACGGCATGGTCGATGGCTACGTCAGCAACCGCGATCGCCAGCAGGTGCTTGAACACTATCTGGAGAAAATCGCGCCGGTTTACAACGGGCTTTATCACGCGGTTGAACACGACTTACCGGTCGACCTGAAACAGCTGATCGCCGGAAACCCTTCCGCAAACGTTGCCTGAGAACCGAGTGTCGAAAAGTGTCGAGAAGACAGCTTTTCGTCGTCAAAAATGACCATCACCTGAGGATTGCCCGGTGAACCGTTTTGTAATTGCTGACTCGACGGTCTGTATTGGCTGTCGAACCTGTGAGGCGGCGTGTTCGGAAACCCACCGCCTGCACGGGCTGCAGTCCATGCCGCGCCTTCGCGTCATGCGTAATGAAAAAGAGTCTGCTCCGCAGCTCTGCCACCACTGTGAAGATGCCCCCTGCGCGGGTGTTTGTCCGGTGAATGCCATCACCCGCGTTGATGGCGCGGTCCAGCTGAACGAAAGCCTGTGCGTCAGCTGCAAGCTGTGCGGCATTGCCTGCCCGTTCGGCGCCATTGAATTTTCCGGCAGCCGTCCGCTGCACATTCCGGCCAATGCCAACTCCCCGAAAGCGCCGCCCGCGCCACCGGCTCCGGCACGCGTAAGTACGCTACTGGACTGGGTTCCCGGCATCCGCGCCGTGGCGGTGAAGTGTGACCTGTGCAGCTTTGATGAACAGGGACCGGCCTGCGTGCGGACCTGTCCGACCAAGGCGCTCATTCTGGTTAACATCCGCGATATCGCCCGTACCAGCAAACGCAAGCGCGAGCTGACCATTAATACCGACGTCGGCGATCTTTCGCTTCTGCAGGCGCTTAACGAGGGGGCGAAATGAACGCGATAGACATGATTAACAGCGCCGTAGCGTACTTTGCGGCCGCCGCCGTGCTGGCGCTGCTCTTCTCTTTCCATAAAATCCTGAGCGGCTGGATAGCCGGTATCGGCGGGGCGCTCGGCAGCCTGATGACGCTCGCGGCAGGCGGTGTCGTTTTGCTGGGGGGGCAATCCACAGAGGCCGTGATGCCGCTGATTCGTCACAGCGTTGAGATTACGCCGCTGAATGCCATCTGGCTGGTGACGTTCGGTCTGTGCGGGCTGTTTGTCAGCCTGTTCAATATCGACTGGCACCGCAACCAGCACACCAGAGCTAATGGTCTGCTGGTAAACCTGCTCATGGCGACGGCGGTCTGCACCGTTATCGCCAGCAATCTTGGCGCGCTGGTGGTGATGGCCGAAATTATGGCCCTGTGCGGCGTGTTCCTGACGGGCTGTAGCGCCTCCGGCAAGCTGTGGTTTGCCCTCGGTCGCCTCGGCACGCTACTGCTGGCGCTGGCCTGCTGGCTGGTGTGGCAACGCTATGGCACGCTGGATTTCTCTGCGCTCAACGGCCATCCGCTGGGGAATGACGTCTGGCTCCTGGGCGTAGTGGGCTTTGGCCTCCTCGCCGGGATCATCCCGCTGCACGGCTGGGTGCCGCAGGCGCATGCCAATGCCTCCGCACCCGCCGCCGCGCTGTTCTCTGTGGTGGTGATGAAAGTGGGTTTGTTCGGGATTTTGGTACTCACGCTGACCAGCGGGCAACCGCCGCTGTGGTGGGGTGTCGTGCTGCTGCTGGCCGGGATGATCACCGCGTTCGTGGGTGGCCTGTACGCGCTGATGGAGCACAACATCCAGCGTTTGCTGGCGTACCACACGCTCGAAAATATCGGCATTATCCTGCTCGGTCTTGGCGCGGGCGTCACCGGTCTGGCGCTGAATCAGCCCGCCTTGATTGCCGCCGGGTTTATCGGTGGTCTGTATCACCTCGTCAACCACAGCCTGTTTAAAAGCACCCTGTTTCTCGGCGCGGGCAGCGTCTGGTTCCGAACCGGTCATCGGGATATCGAAAAGCTCGGCGGCATTGGCAAAAAGATGCCGGTGATTTCCCTGGCGATGCTGGTGGGGCTGATGGCGATGGCCGCGCTGCCGCCACTGAACGGTTTTGCCGGCGAGTGGGTGATCTACCAGTCTTTCTTCGCGCTCGGTCAGAGCGATGCGTTTATCGGCCGTTTGCTGGGCCCTATGTTGGCGGTCGGCCTGGCGATTACCGGGGCGCTGGCGGTGATGTGTATGGCGAAAGTCTACGGCGTTACCTTCCTTGGCGCACCGCGCACGCGTGAGGCTGAAAATGCCTGCTGTGCACCGGTATTGATGGCCACCAGCGTGGTTGCGCTGGCGCTGTGCTGCATTGCGGGTGGGGTTGCCGCGCCGTGGCTGCTGCCGCTGCTCGGAAACGCTATTCCGTTGCCGCTTGAGACGGCACAAACCACCGTTTCCCAACCGATGATAGCCCTGCTGCTGATTGCCTCTCCGCTACTGCCGTTCGTGCTGATGCTGTTCTTTAAACGCGATCGACTCGCCTCCCGTGCGCGCGGCGCAGCCTGGGCCTGCGGCTACAAACACGAGCAGTCAATGGTCATCACCGCCCACGGTTTCGCCATGCCGGTAAAAGAGAACTTCGCCGCCGTGCTGAAGCTGCGCCACTGGCTCAACCCGCAGGGTTGGGTTCCGGGCTGGCAGAGTGCTGCCGCGCCCGCACTGTTCCGCCGTCTGGCGCTGATTGAGCTGTCGGTGCTGGTGGTCATTGTGATTTCACGAGGAGCCTGACATGAGTCTGTTACTGGCAATTCTTCAGGCGCTGGTGCTGTTTGCCGTTGCGCCGCTGCTCTCGGGCATCACGCGCGTGGCGCGCGCCCGGATGCACAACCGTCGCGGGCCTGGCGTGCTCCAGGAGTACCGCGATCTCTTCAAGCTGCTCTCTCGCCAGAGCGTGGCGCCCGATGCCGCAGGCTGGGTCTTTCGCCTGACGCCGTTTGTGATGGTTGGCGTGATGCTCACCATCGCCACCGCGCTGCCCGTCGTCACGGTGGGCTCACCGCTGCCTGCGCTCGGCGATCTGATCACGCTTATCTACCTCTTCGCCATCGCCCGTTTCTTCTTTGCGATTGCGGGTCTGGACACCGGGAGTCCGTTTACCGGCCTCGGTGCCAGTCGCGAGGCGATGCTGGGTGTGCTGGTTGAGCCGATCCTGCTGCTGGGGCTGTGGGTCGCCGCGCAGGTCGCAGGCTCCACCCATATCAGCTTTATCACCCATACCGTTTATCACTGGCCGATAAGCCGCTCCATTCCGCTGGTGCTGGCACTCTGCGCCTGCGCGTTCGCCACGTTTATTGAGATGGGCAAACTGCCGTTCGATCTCGCGGAAGCCGAGCAGGAATTACAGGAGGGGCCACTCACCGAATACAGCGGCTACGGCTTTGCGGTACTGAAGTGGGGGATCAGCCTCAAGCAGCTGGTGGTGTTGCAGATGTTTGTCGGCGTCTTCTTCCCGTGGGGGCAGATGACGCACTTTTCCGCGGGCGGCCTGGTGCTGGCCTTCGTGGTTGCTGCGATCAAGCTGCTTATCGGCGTGCTGGTGATTGCGCTGTTCGAGAACAGCATGGCGCGTCTGCGTTTTGTGGCGACCTCGCGCATCACCTGGGCCGGTTTTGGCTTTGCATTTTTAGCGTTCGTCTCCTTGCTGGTGGCGTGATTAAAGAGAGTGTTTATGTCTGAAGAAAAGAAAGGTCAGCAGTATCTCGCCGCGTTGCACCAGGCTTTCCCCGGCGTGGTGCTGGAAGAGTCCTGGCAAACCAAAGACCAGATCACCGTCACCATAAAGGTGAACGACCTGCCGGAGGTGGTGGAGTTTCTTTACTACCAGCAGGGCGGCTGGCTGTCGGTGCTGTTCGGTAACGACGAGCGCCAGCTGTGCGGCAATTACGCCGTGTACTACGTGATGTCGATGGAGCAGGGCGAGAAGTGCTGGCTGACCGTGCGCGTTGAAGTCGATCCGAATAAGCCGGAATATCCGTCCGTTACGCCGCGGGTGCCTGCTGCCGTCTGGGGCGAACGCGAAGTGCGCGACATGTACGGCCTGGTGCCGGTCGGCCTGCCGGACGAGCGCCGTCTGGTGCTGCCGGACGACTGGCCGGATGAACTCTATCCGCTGCGTAAAGACAGCATGGACTACCGCCAGCGCCCGGCGCCGACCACCGACAGCGAAACCTACGAGTTCATCAACGAGCTGGGCAGCAAAAAGAACAACGTGGTGCCGATTGGTCCGCTGCACGTCACCTCCGACGAACCGGGCCACTTTCGTCTGTTCGTCGACGGCGAAAACATTATCGACGCCGACTACCGCCTGTTCTACGTCCATCGCGGCATGGAAAAGCTGGCGGAAACCCGCATGGGCTACAACGAAGTGACGTTCCTTTCTGACCGCGTGTGCGGCATCTGCGGCTTTGCCCACAGCACCGCTTACACCACGTCGGTAGAAAACGGTATGGGGATCGTGGTGCCGGAACGTGCGCAGATGATCCGCGCCATTCTGCTGGAGGTGGAACGTCTGCACTCGCACCTGCTAAACCTCGGCCTGGCCTGCCACTTCGTCGGTTTTGACTCCGGGTTTATGCAGTTCTTCCGCGTGCGTGAGGTGTCGATGAAGATGGCGGAGATCCTCACCGGGGCACGTAAAACCTACGGGCTGAACCTGATCGGCGGGATCCGCCGCGACCTGCTGAAAGATGACATGATCCAGACCCGTCAGCTGGCGCAGCAGATGCGCCGGGACGTGCAGGAGCTGGTGGATATGCTGCTCAGCACGCCAAACATCGAGCAGCGCACCGTAGGGATTGGCCGTCTTGATCCGGAAATTGCCCGCGACTTCAGCAACGTCGGCCCGATGGTGCGCGCCAGCGGCCACGCCCGCGACACCCGCGCCGATCACCCGTTCGTCGGCTACGGCCTGCTGCCCATGACCGTGCACAGCGAGCAGGGCTGCGACGTCATCTCACGTCTGAAAGTCCGCATTAACGAGGTGTTCACTGCCCTGAACATGATCGACTTCGGCCTCGATAACCTGCCGGGCGGTCCGCTGATGGTAGAGGGCTTCACCTACATCCCGAACCGCTTCGCGCTCGGCTTTGCAGAAGCGCCGCGCGGGGACGATATCCACTGGAGCATGACTGGCGACAACCAGAAGCTCTACCGCTGGCGCTGCCGTGCGGCGACCTACGCCAACTGGCCAACGCTGCGCTACATGCTGCGCGGCAATACGGTCTCCGATGCGCCGCTGATCATCGGTAGCCTCGACCCGTGCTACTCCTGCACCGACCGCATGACCGTGGTGGACGTGCGCAAGAAGAAAAGTCAGGTGGTGCCGTACAAAGAGCTTGAGCGCTACAGCATCGAGCGTAAGAACTCGCCGCTGAAATAAGGACTCGTCATGTTTACCTTTATCAAAAAAGTGATCAAAACCGGCACGCAGACCAGCCGTTATCCGCTGGAGCCGATGCCGGTCGATAAAAACTTTCGCGGCAAGCCGGAGCACAATCCGCAGCAGTGCATAGGCTGCGCGGCCTGCGTCAATGCCTGCCCGTCGAATGCCCTGACGGTGGAAACGGATCTCAAAACCGGCGAACTGGCCTGGCAGTTTAACCTCGGACGCTGCATTTTCTGCGGCCGCTGCGAGGAAGTTTGCCCGACGGTCGCCATTCGCCTGTCGCAGGAGTACGAGCTGGCAGTGTGGAAGAAAGCCGATTTCCTCCAGCAGTCGCGTTTCGCGCTGTGTCACTGCCGCGTCTGCAAGCGTCCGTTCGCCGTGCAAAAAGAGATCGACTACGCCATCGCGCTGCTGCAGCACAACGGTGACGTCCGGGCGGAACATCACCGTGAAAGTTTTGAAACCTGCCCGGAGTGTAAGCGTCAGAAATGCCTGCTGCCGTCCGACCGGATTGATATCACCCGCCATATGAGAGAGGCCAGCTGATGGAACACTTACTCGGCCCGCGCGACGACAATGGCATGCCGGTGCCAATGACGGTGGAGGAATCCATTGCCAGCATGAAGGCGTCGCTGCTGAAAAAAATCAAACGTTCGGCCTACGTCTACCGCGTGGACTGCGGCGGCTGTAACGGCTGCGAGATCGAGATCTTCGCTACGCTGTCGCCGCTGTTTGACGCTGAACGCTTCGGTATCAAAGTGGTGCCGTCTCCGCGCCATGCGGATATTCTGCTGTTTACCGGGGCGGTCACCCGTGCCATGCGCTCGCCCGCGCTGCGTGCCTGGCAGTCTGCGCCAGACCCGAAAATCTGCATCTCCTACGGTGCCTGCGGCAACAGCGGCGGCATCTTCCACGATCTCTACTGCGTCTGGGGCGGCACCGACAAAATCGTACCGGTGGATGTTTATATTCCGGGCTGCCCGCCGACGCCTGCCGCCACGCTGTACGGCTTTGCGATGGCGCTTGGCCTGCTGGAGCAGAAAATCCACGCCCGTGAACCGGGCGAGCTCGACAACCAGCCCGCGATGCTCCTCCATCCGGATATGGTGCAGCCGCTGCGGGTGAAGGTCGACCGTACGGCGCGCAGGCTGGCGGGCTACCGTTATGGTCGTCAGATTGCCGACGATTATCTGCGTTTGCTGAGCCAGGGCGAGCAGCAGGTTGCCCGCTGGCTGGAGGCGGAAAACGATCCGCGTCTGAATGAGATTGTGGCGAACCTGAACAGCATTGTGGACGAGGCGCGTATCCGATGAGTGAAACGGTGGTGTTCAGTCAACTGAGCCGTAAGTTTATTGATGAGAACGATGCCACGCCGGATGCGGCGCAGCAGGTGGTCTATTACAGCCTGGCGATTGGGCATCACCTCGGGGTGATTGACTGTCTGGAGGCCGCGCTGAGCTGCCCCTGGCCTGAGTATCTGGCGTGGATCGCCACGCTGGAGGAGGGCAGCACGGCGCGGCGTAAAATGGAAGGCGTGCCAAAGTACGGTGAGATCGTCATCGATGCCAACCACATTGCGATGCTCGCCAACGCCTTTGATGCGGCGCTGAGCAGGCAATCCGCCGAACAGCAGGCGTGGAGCAAAACGTTGCTCAGCATGCTGCATGATATTCATCAGGAGAGTGCCATCTACCTGATGGTGAGGAGATTACGTGACTGACGTTTTACTGTGTGTCGGCAACAGCATGATGGGCGACGACGGCGCGGGCCCGCTGCTGGCAGAGATGTGCGCCGCGAACCCGCAGGGCAACTGGGTGGTGATTGACGGCGGTAGCGCGCCAGAAAATGACGTGGTCGCCATCCGCGAGCTGCGCCCGGAGAGGCTGCTGATTGTCGATGCTACCGATATGGGGCTCAACCCCGGAGAGATCCGACTCATTGACCCGGACGACATTGCCGGGATGTTTATGATGACGACCCACAATATGCCGCTGAATTACCTCGTGGATCAGATCAAGGACGACGTGGGTGAGGTGCTGTTTCTGGGGATTCAGCCGGACATTGTTGGGTTTTATTACCCGATGACGCCGCCGGTAAAAGAGGCGGTGGAAGTGGTTTATTCACGGCTTGAAGGGTGGGTTGGGGACGGGGGGTTTTCTCCGCTCTGAGCAGTGCCGGGTGGCGGCTTCGCCTTACCCGGCCTGCCAAACCCGTTCCCTCTCCCTGTGGGAGAGAGCCGGGGTGAGGGCAACAGGCTACTCGAGATCGCCCCCGTTACTCGCAATCACCTTCTTATACCACCAGAACGATTTCTTGCGCTTCCGGTCCAGCGTGCCGTTCCCCGCATCGTCGCGGTCAACGTACACGAACCCGTAGCGTTTGCTCATTTCGCCGGTAGACGCTGAAACCAGGTCGATACAGCCCCAGCTGGTGTAGCCCATCAGCGGCACGCCGTCCTCAATCGCATCACCCATCGCGCGGATATGCTCGCGCAGATAGCTGATGCGGTAGTCGTCGTTAATCTCGCCGTTTTCATCAATGACATCTTTCGCACCCAGGCCGTTTTCCACCAGGAACAGCGGCTTTTGGTAGCGGTCGTACATCATGTTCATGGTAATGCGCAGGCCAAGCGGGTCAATGCCCCAGCCCCATTCGCTCACCTGAATGTGCGGGTTACGCAGGGACTTCACGATGTTTGCCGCGCTGGTGTTGCCCGCGTTCATATCCGCCGACGCGCAGCGCGAGGCGTAATAGCTGAACGAGACAAAATCGACGGTGTTTTTCAGCAGCTCGTCATCGCCGGGGTCTTTGACAATGACCACGCCTTTCTCACGGAACACGCGAGCGGAGTAGGCCGGATAGCGGCCGCGTGCCTGCACGTCGATAAAGAACAGGTTCTCGCGGTCTTTCTCCAGCGCCATCCACACGTCTTCCGGTTTGCAGGAGTACGGATAGAAGTTACCGCCCGCCAGCATACAGCCCACCTGATTTTCCGGGTTCACCTCGTGGGCGATTTTGGTTGCCAGCGCGCTCGCCACCAGCTCGTGGTGCGCGGCCTGATATTTTACCTGATCTTCGTTTTCACCTTCCTCAAACACCAGCCCGGCACCGGAGAACGGGCTGTGCAGCATGATGTTGATTTCGTTGAAAGTCAGCCAGTATTTCACCAGCCCGTTAAATTCCTCAAAGCAGGTGCGGGCGTAGCGGGCGAAGAAGTCGACCATCTTGCGGTTGCGCCAGGAGCCGTATTCCGTCACCAGGTGCATCGGCACGTCGAAGTGGCAGAGCGTCACCAGCGGCTCGATGTTGTACTTTTTGCACTCCTCAAATACCGCGCGGTAAAAGGCTATGCCCTCTTTGTTCGGCAGCGGTTCGTCGCCGTTCGGGTAGAGGCGGCTCCAGGCAATTGAGGTGCGGAATACCGTAAAGCCCATCTCCGCCATCAGGGCAATGTCTTCTTTATAGCGATGGTAAAAATCAATCGCCTCGTGGCTCGGGTAAAACTCGTCGTCACGCAGCGAAAAACGCTTTTCCTTGCCGAGTTTCACCGCCAGACGATTGGCGCCGTGGGGGATCATATCGACCGTCGTCAGTCCTTTGCCGCCTTCACGGTAAGCACCTTCACTCTGGTTAGCGGCAAGCGCGCCGCCCCATAAAAATCCTTGTGGAAAAACAGACATTCTTACCTCGCTTTCAATTTATGCTTTTGCTGCGTTGTTCTGTACCGGCGCGGTATGAAGAGCGCGCGCTTTTTCGGCCTCGTTTTCGACCGGGATATCCTCAAACCCTAACAGCAGGGTCAGAACAAACGACAGCACAACTGCCAGCGCCATCACGCCGAATACCCAGACGATGGTCATCGGGTTGGCCGGATCGAAGAATTGCACGCTGGTAAACAGCCCCGGTGCCGCCATGGAGTGGCTGGCAAGACCCGCAATGCCGGCCACCGCGCCGCAGATAAAGCCGCTGATCAGGCTCGCAATCAGCGGACGCTTGAGACGTACCGCCACACCGTACAGTGCCGGTTCAGAGATCCCCGCCATGATGGCAGAAGCCGCCGCAGCCAGCGCCGTCTGGCGCAGTTCCGGGTTTTTGGTTTTCCATGCCACCGCCAAAGATGAACCGCCGAGCGACAGGTTGGCGCCGATTTCTGACGGCATGACCATCCCTTCTTTACCCGTTTCGGCAATGGTCTGAATGATGGTTGGCGTAAAGACGCGGTGCATCCCCGTCATGACCAGCAGCGGCCAGAGTGCGCCCATGATGGCGACGGAGAGCCAGCCCAGATAGCCGTGAATGGTGTAAACCAGTGCGGAGATAGCGCTCCCGATCCAGATCCCGAGCGGCCCAATCAGCACGATGGCGAGCGGGGCGGCAATCAGGACGATCAGCATCGGCTTGAGGAAGTTTTTCGTCACCGCCGGGGTAATGCGATCGACCCAGCGTTCGATGTAAGACAGGCACCAGGTCATCACCAGCGCGGGGATAACGGTGTAGGTGTATTTCACCGCCGTCACCGGGATAAAGGCGAACTCAACATGCTCGCCCTGCGCGGCTTTCGCCATCAGCTCGATAAAGCTCGGGTGCACCAGCACGCCCGCAATGGCGATCGCCAGCGACATATTGGTTTTGAATTTCACTGCCGCCGAGGCGGCCACCATCAGCGGCAGGAAGAAGAATGCCCCGTCGCCAATCACCGTCAGAATGGTTAGCGTTGGCGCGCCCTTTGGCAGCACGCCGGTCATCTCAAGGATCATCGCCAGCAGCTTGACCATCGAACCGCCGATGATCGCGGGGATCAGCGGCGACATGGTGCCGATCAGCGCGTCGAGGATCCCGGCGCCAATGCGGCGTAACGTCAGCTTCTGCGGGCCTTCCGGCACCGCGGGCTGTAGGTCAACGGGCAGCAGGCTTACCACTTCGCGGTAGGCCTGAGAAACCGTGTTGCCAATGATCACCTGGCACTGGTTGTCGTTACGCACTACGCCAAGCACGCCGCTGATGCTTTTCAGGCGCGCGGCGTCGGTGAGGGTTTCGTCTTTCAGAACGAAACGCAGTCGCGTCATGCAGTGGGTGACGGCGACGATGTTCTCTTTGCCGCCCAGCGCGCTGATAACGTCGTTCGCCAGCGCAGCGTAATTTTTGGCCATCGGATGTGATCCTGTTATCGTTGTGTGAAATGTAGGAAACCGGTTCCACATAATCATCATGAGTTTCTTTGAGTGAAACAAGATCGCTTTTTAGTCATTTTTTCAATTCGTGATGATGATCACTGGTCGGTAGCGAAAGCGTGATTTCGCCGCTGCGACAATTTTTCTGCAGTGCAGTACACTGCGCTTCATCAGATTCAGATGGAATAACAACATGACCACGATGCTTGAAGTGGCGAAGCGGGCAGGCGTTTCGAAAGCGACGGTATCCCGCGTGCTGTCGGGAAATGGCTATGTCAGCCAGGAGACCAAAGACCGGGTTTTTCAGGCCATTGAAGAGAGCGGTTATCGCCCGAATTTACTGGCGCGAAACCTGGCGACCAAACGTACCCAGACCCTGGGGCTGGTGGTGACGAACACCCTTTATCACGGCGTCTACTTTAGCGAACTGCTGTTTCATGCCGCACGAATGACGGAAGAGAAAGGGCGGCAGCTGATCCTCGCGGACGGCAAGCACAGCGCGGATGAAGAGCGCGAGGCGATCCAGTATCTGCTCGATATGCGCTGCGACGCGGTGATCATCTACCCGCGCTTTTTGAACGTGGATGAACTGGATGCGATCGTCGAGAAGTGTGAGCAGCCGATTATGGTGCTCAACCGCCGCCTGCGGAAAAACAGCAGCCACAGCGTCTGGTCCGATCATAAAGCTTCCTGTCAGGACGCGGTGTCGCAGCTGATTGCAAAAGGGCACCGGGAGATTGCGTTTATCACCGGTTCGCTGGATTCCCCGACCGGCGTTGAGCGACTATCCGGTTACAAAGATGCGCTGACGCAGCACGGTATTGCCCTGCGCGACGAGCTTATCGCCGAAGGGAAGTGGAACCCGGCCAGCGGCGCGGCGGCGGTATCCGAACTGCTCGCACGCGGCGAACGCTTTACGGCGCTGGTGGCGAGCAATGACGACATGGCGATTGGCGCCATTAAACAGCTGCACGAGAGCGGCGTTGCCACGCCGGACGCGGTGTCAGTTATCGGCTTCGACGACGTGGCGATAGCGCCGTACATTGTGCCTTCGCTCTCCAGCGTGCGTATTCCGGTCACGGAGATGATCCAGGAAACCATCAGTCGTCTGATTTTCATGCTCGACGGCGGTGAATTCAAATATCAGCAAACGTTCTCCGGCGAGCTTATCCTGCGCGACTCCGTGACTGACGGCCCCCACTGCTGATGTCGACAGCTGTCATCGTCATAAGTGACGATGACAGCGCGGCTGTGATTTTTAAAGTCATTTAAAATCAATTGGTTAATAATTGGCACGGTTTATGAATAGCTCCGCGCATAACTGTAATGCTGGAGAAGCAGATGAACCGTTTTATTATGGCCGATGCCAGTAAGTGCATTGGTTGCCGTACCTGTGAAGTGGCGTGCGTAGTTTCCCATCAGGCGGAGCAGGATTGCGCATCACTTACCCCCGACACGTTTTTGCCACGCATCCACGTCATTAAAGGCGTGAATATTTCCACCGCCGCTATTTGTCGCCAGTGCGAAGACGCACCGTGCGCGAACGTCTGCCCGAACGGGGCGATTAAACGCGAGAAGGGCTTTGTGCATGTGATGCAGGAGCGCTGCATTGGCTGTAAAACCTGCGTGGTCGCCTGCCCGTATGGCGCGATGGAAGTGGTTGTCCGTCCGGTAGTACGTAACAGCGGTATGGGCCTGAGCGTGCGGGCGGAGAAAGCCGAGGCCAACAAATGCGACCTTTGCTACCACCGCGAAGCTGGCCCGGCCTGTATGGAAGCCTGCCCGACACACGCGCTGGTCTGCGTGGATCGCGACAAGCTCGAGCAGATGAGCGCAGAAAAACGCCGTCGCGCGGCGTTCGATACCTCGTCATCGCTGCTGTTTTAAGTCGCAATGCGCGTTAACGGCGTACAGCTTCGGGTGCGTGGCAAAGTGCAGGGCGTGGGGTTTCGTCCCTTTGTCTGGCAGCTGGCGCACCAGATGATGCTGACGGGCGACGTCTGTAACGACGGAGAGGGTGTCCTGGTGCGTCTCGCGGGTAATGGGGGGGACTTTACCGCGAGGCTGCGCCAGGACTGCCCACCGCTGGCGCGGATTGACGACGTAGACACGCAGCCCTTTAGCTGGTCCGCTCTGCCGACGGATTTTACCATCCGCCAGAGCGAGAGCGGAGCGATGGACACGCAAATCGTGCCGGATGCCGCGACCTGTCCGGCGTGCCTGGCGGAGATGCGCGATCCCCGCGAGCGCCGTTATCGTTACCCGTTTATCAACTGTACCCATTGCGGCCCGCGCTTCACCATCATCCGCGCCATGCCCTACGATCGCCCGGCCACGTCAATGGCCGAGTTCCCGCTGTGCGCACCGTGTGAAGCCGAGTATCGCAACCCGGCCGATCGGCGTTTTCACGCTCAGCCGGTGGCCTGCCCGGACTGCGGGCCAGCGCTGATGTGGCGAGCCGGGGACAGCGTCGCCACGCGCGAACCGGCATTACGCGCAGCAGTGGAGAAGCTAAAAAGCGGCGGTATTGTCGCCATCAAGGGGCTGGGAGGCTTTCACCTTGCCTGCGACGCGCTTAACCCGCAGGCGGTGGCGACGCTACGGGCACGCAAACAGCGCCCGACGAAGCCGCTGGCGGTGATGATCCCCGATGCGTCTGACCTGCCGGAGGCGATGCAGACCCTGCTACGCTCTCCTGCTGCGCCCATTGTGTTGACGCCCAAAGCCTCGCTTCCCGCACTGCCTGAGGCCATTGCGCCGGGGCTCGATTGTGTCGGCGTGATGCTGCCCGCGAATCCGATTCAGCATTTACTGATGATGGACTGCCAGCGCCCGCTGGTGATGACCTCCGGCAACCTCAGCGGCCGCCCGCCTGCGATGACGAATCAGGAAGCGCTGGATACGCTCGGCGAAATGGCTGACGGCTTCCTGCTGCACAACCGCGACATTCTGCAACGAATGGATGATTCGGTGGTGGATCGGGAGGGCGCGATGCTGCGTCGCGCGCGCGGTTTCGTGCCGGATGCCATCACGTTACCCGCCGGGTTTGGCGATATCCCTGCCATATTGTCTACCGGGGCAGAGATGAAAAATACCTTCTGCCTGGTGCGCGGAAATCAGGCTGTATTGAGCCCGCATTTTGGCGATCTCAGTGACGAGGGGGTCGACGCACAGTGGCGTTCGGCGCTGGCAATGATGCAACAGGTTTATGCCTTTAAGCCCGCGCGTGTCGTGTGCGATGCCCATCCGGCGTATCACGCCAGTCAGTGGGCGCTGGAGCAGGCGCTGCCCGTTGAAACCTTGCTGCATCATCATGCCCATGCGGCGGCGTGTCTGGCTGAAAATGGCTGGCCGCTCGGCGGTGGGGACGTTATCGCCCTGACGCTGGACGGGATCGGCATGGGCGAGAACGGCGCGCTGTGGGGCGGAGAGTGCCTGCGGGTGAACTATGTCGACTGCGAACATTTGGGTGGCCTGCCTGCCGTTGCGCTGCCGGGGGGCGATCTGGCAGCGAAGCAGCCGTGGCGCAATTTGCTCGCCCACTGCCTGGCCTTTGTGCCTGACTGGCAGCAGTTCCCGGAAACGCGGGCAGTTCAGGGCCAGAACTGGCCGCTACTGGCGACGGCGATCCAGCGTGGCATCAACGCGCCGCAGGCCTCGTCCTGTGGACGCCTGTTTGATGCGGTTGCCTGTGCGCTGGGCATCGATACGCAGTGCTACGAAGGCGAAGCGGCCTGCAGGCTGGAGGCGCTGGCGGCACGGTGCAACGGTGTGAAACACCCGGTTACGCTGTCGGTGGACGACCTTGCACTTTTCTGGCAACAGTGGCTTGCCTGGCAGGCGGAGCCCTGCGAGCGCGCGTGGGCGTTTCACGATGCGCTGGCAAGAGGGCTGTCGGAGCATGCCGCATCCCATGCCCGACGCTTATCGCTTTCAACAATCTGCCTCAGTGGCGGTGTGTTACATAACCGCCTGCTGCGCGCGCGCCTGCGGCATTATCTTTCTGACTTTACGCTTCTTTTTCCTTCGCGCCTGCCTGCAGGTGACGGAGCGATCTCCTTCGGGCAGGCGGTGGTCGCCGCTGCCCGGTCATGTTCACAAAGGATTTAAAATGTTACGACTGTTACGCAATGAACCTCGCGCCGCGCTTCTGCTGCTGGCACTGGTAATGGCAAACCTGCTGGCCTGGGGCTGGGCATGGCACACCTTCAGCGGCAGTACGGCGCTGATGGCGGCAAGCCTGCTGGCCTGGTGTTACGGGCTGCGTCATGCGGTGGATGCCGACCACATTGCTGCCATTGATACCGTGACGCGTAAGATGATGCAGCAGGGCAAACGCCCGTCCGGCGTGGGGGCGTGGTTCTCGCTGGGGCACTCCACCATCGTGGTGCTGGCTTCCATCGCTATCGCCGCCACCGCCACGGCGTTTCAGAAAAATATGGCATGGTTCCACGAGACCGGGAGCCTGATTGGCACCGCCGTTTCCGCCACCTTCCTGCTGGCGATGGCGCTGGTGAATATGGTGATTTTGCGCGGCGTATGGTGCAGTTTCCAGGGGCTGAAAAAGGGGCATGCGGCCCGCAGCGACGTGGAGCTTCCCGCCCAGGGTGGGGTGATGAGCTGGCTGTTTGGCAAAACCTTCCGCCTCGTCAATAAAAGCTGGCAGATGTACCTGGTGGGCTTCCTGTTTGGTCTCGGGTTTGATACCGCCACTGAAATTGGCGTGCTGGGGATTTCTGCCGCCAGCGCCTCCAGCGGGATGTCGGTGTGGTCAATCATGATCTTCCCGGCGCTCTTCGCCAGCGGTATGGCGCTGGTGGATACCCTCGACAATTTGCTGATGGTCGGTGCCTACGGCTGGGCGTTTAACAAACCGCAGCGCAAGCTCTACTACAACATGACCATTACCGGTACCTCCGTGGTGGTGGCGCTGTTCATTGGTGGGCTGGAAGCGCTGGGTCTGCTGATGGATAAATTTGCCCTTAGCGGCGGCGTCTGGGATGTGGTGGGCGCGGTGAACGATAACCTCGGCAACGCCGGATTTGTGGTGGTCGGGCTGTTTGTCGCCTGCTGGCTGATCTCCATGGCCAACTACCGCTGGCGCGGCTACGATGCGCTGGTGGTGCGCTCCTGAATTTTTGCCTCAACTCTCTTTTTGTTGTTTTGTAGGCCGGGTAAGCGCAGCGCCACCCGGCAATACGACGGTTAAGCAGGTAGCGATTTCAGCAGCGCGAACGCCTCCTTCATTCTCTCTTCGCTCACCACAAAGGCGCGCAGTTGGTCATCTGCGTCGATGCCGCGCGCCACCATCCCCTGTGATTCAATGGCGATTTGCCAGTTCAGATCCTGTCGCTGCGTTTCTCCCGCAAGGTGCAGCGGCAGGTCCGGCGTTTTCACCTTCACCAGCATCGGCGGAAGCTTTAGCGGCGCGCTGACGCCGATCAGGTTTTTCGCCAGGACCATGGCGCTCAACTGGATCGGTTGCAGAAACGGCAGCACCCGGCCATTAATTTCCGCGCAGTCGCCCAGGGCATAAATGTCCGGCTGTGAGGTTTGCAGGTAGCTGTCGACCTTTACGCCGCGGTCTGTTTCGGCGCCTGCGCGATGTGCCAGCGCGGTTTCCGGGCGCAGACCCGTCGCGGCAACCACCGCATCCACCTCAACGCTGCGGTTGCGGTCGAGCGCCCCACGAATGCCGCCTGCGGTTTTGCTCAGACTCTGTAACTGCGATTTGAGCAGCAGATGGACGCCCATGTCGGTCAGACGATGCTGTAAGCGGCTGCTTACTTCTGCGGGCATCAGCGCCGACAGAATGCTCGCCGCGTGGTCAACCAGGGTAACGGTTTTACCCGCGCGGCAGAAATCCATCGCCAGCTCGGTACCAATCAGCCCACCGCCGACGATCATTACGCGTTGCGCATCGCGAAGCCCCGTTTCGCTTGCCTGATACTCCTGTTGGCTGTTTAGGGTGATCATCAGCTCTCGCCCTTCAACGGGCGGCACAAAGGCAGAGGCCCCTGTGGCCATGACCAGCTTGTCGTACTGCCAGATTTTGTCTTTCGCCTTCACGACGTGCGCGGCGGCGTCGATATCGGTAACCCAGGTGTAGGGAAACAGGCGCAGGTTAAACTGTTCCGCGAACTCCCCCGCCGTCTGGCGGGTGAGGTCTTCGGCGCGCTGATTCTGGCTGATGACATGGCTTAAATCAGGCTTGTTGTACTCATCCATGCTGTCGGCGGCGATCACCGTCACCGGCACGTTAGCGTCCTGTTTGCGGATATTTTTCACCAGCTGGCGGGCGGCGAAGCCCGAACCGATGATGACGATTCCGTGATTCATTTTGCCTCCGTACCCAGTTCGTCAAAGACGTCTTTACCGAGGGAACATTCCGGGCAGAGGAAGGTATCTGGCACGTCGCACCACGGTGTGCCCGGGGCAACGTCCTGAAGGGGTTCGCCCCGTTCCGGGTCATATATCCACTGGCAAACGCTGCACTGCATGCGTGGGCCGCGGTTTGCAGCAGCGGCAGCTGCACAGGCACAGGCTTCCTGCTGTTCGGTAGGTTTTGCAGACGCCTCAGGAAGCGGTGCGAGCGCCCACTGACGGGCAATGTCGCGGCCATGCTGACGGCAAATTTCCAGCGCGTCGATATCCGGGCGCCATTTCGCTTTCAGACTCAGGGACATCTCAAAACCTGCATCCTGCAGACGGGTAGAGAGGCGATCTACCGCGCCGCCGCTCCAGCCGTGAGAGCCAAACGCGCTGGCGCGTTTGTTGCGAAAACGCAGGCCGGTCATCTCTTCCACCAGGCCAGCAATTTTCGGCATCATCACGTTGTTCATCGTGGAGGTGCCCACCAGCACGCCTTTTGAGCGGAAGACATTGGTGAGGATCTCATTTTTATCGCTGCGCGCCACGTTGAAGATTTTCACCGCCACGTTCGGATCCACTTCGTTGATGCCCTGGGCAATGGCGTCCGCCATCATGCGGGTGTTATTGGACATGGTGTCGTAGAAAATCGTGATGCGGTCTTCCTGATAATCCGCCGCCCATTTCAGGTACAGCTCGACGATCTGGGTGGGGTTTTCACGCCACACCACGCCGTGGGAGGTGGCAATCATGTCCACCGGCAGGTTAAAGCCGAGGATCTCGGTGATTTTTGGCGTCACCAGACGGCTGAACGGGGTCAGAATGTTGGCGTAGTAGCGCAGGCACTGCTCAAACAGTTCGGTCTGATCCACTTCATCATTGAACAGGCGTTCGTCACAGTAGTGCTGGCCAAAGGCGTCGTTGCTGAACAATACCGCGTCGCCGGTCATGTAGGTCATCATGCTGTCCGGCCAGTGTAGCATCGGGGTTTCAACGAAGATCAGCTGTTTGCCGTTGCCGATATCCAGCGAGTCGCCGGTTTTCACGGTGTGGAAATTCCACTCCGGATGGTGGTGATGACCGTTGATCGAGTCGATGGCGTTGGTGGTGCAGTAGATCGGTGTATTCGGAATGTACGACATCAGCTCGGTCAACGCACCGGCGTGATCCTCTTCCGCGTGGTTGATGATGATGTAGTCGATTGCGCCGAGATCGATTTCGCTGCGCAGGTTCTGCACGAACTCGCGGCTGAATTTGTGATCGACGGTATCGATCAGGACGTTTTTGCCTTCACGGATAAGATAGCTGTTGTAGCTGCTGCCGCGCAGCGTTTTGTATTCCGTCCCGTGGAAATCACGCACCTCCCAGTCACGTTGACCCACCCAATGAATGTTATTTTTAACCAGAATAGACATAGCAACCTCAACGTAATACAGCGTTTTTGAATAAGATGATTTGCCTATATCACATAGCGTGCCAACTTTTATTTTATTGATTTTAATGGATTATTTTTTCTATGCCTCGTGATGAGTAGTCATTATGACTATCCTGATGACGGTCAATATGACACTATTTATTGTCAAAATGACAGCGAGGCAGCCATGAGTTTTTCCGTAGATGTGCTGGCGAAGATCGCCATTGAACTGCAAACCGGTATCGGTCATCAGGACCGTTTTCAGCGGCTTATCTCCACGCTGCGTCACGTGCTGGCGTGCGATGCCTCGGCGCTGTTGCGCTACGAGGGGAGACAGTTTATTCCGCTGGCTATCGACGGGCTCGCGAAAGATGTTCTCGGGCGGCGGTTTACTCTTGAAGGGCATCCGCGGCTGGAAACCATTGCCCGTGCGGGTGACGTGGTACGTTTCCCGGCGGACAGCGACTTGCCGGATCCCTACGACGGTCTGATCCCGGGGCAGGAGAGCCTGAAGGTGCACGCCTGTATCGGTCTGCCGCTGTTTGCCGGACAACACCTGATTGGCGCATTAACCCTCGACGGCATGTCGCCGGACCAGTTCGACACCTTCAGTGATGAAGAGTTAAGGCTGATTGCCGCGCTGGCCTCCGGGGCGCTCAATAACGCGTTGCTGATAGAACAGCTGGAAAGCCAGAATATTCTTCCCGGCAGCCCGTCGGCGTTTGAGCCGGTGGCGCACACGGAGATGATCGGTCTGTCGCCGGGCATAGCGCAGCTTAAAAAAGAGATTGAGATTGTCGCCGCGTCCGACCTGAACGTGCTGATCTTCGGTGAAACCGGCACCGGTAAAGAGCTGGTGGCGAAGTCAATTCATGAAGTCTCACCACGCGCGGCCAACCCGCTCGTATACCTTAACTGTGCCGCATTGCCGGAGAGCGTGGCGGAAAGCGAGCTGTTTGGTCACGTCAAAGGGGCATTTACCGGGGCCATCAGCAACCGCAGCGGTAAGTTTGAGATGGCCGATAACGGGACGCTGTTTCTCGATGAGATTGGAGAGCTTTCGCTCTCGCTCCAGGCCAAACTGCTGCGCGTATTGCAGTACGGTGACATCCAGCGGGTGGGGGATGACCGCAGCTTACGGGTGGACGTGCGCGTGCTGGCGGCGACCAACCGCGATCTACGAGAAGCGGTGCTGGCCGGGCATTTCCGCGCGGATCTTTTCCACCGTCTGAGCGTGTTCCCGCTTACCGTGCCGCCGCTGCGCGAGCGCGGAGAAGATGTGGTTCTGCTGGCGGGCTATTTCTGCGAGCAATGCCGTCTCAGAATGGGGCTTTCCCGCGTGGTACTCAGCCCGGGGGCAAGGGCGCATCTGTTGAGCTACGGCTGGCCGGGCAACGTGCGGGAGCTGGAGCATGCGATTCACCGTGCGGTGGTGCTGGCGCGGGCGGCGCGTGCGGGTGATGAGGTTGTGATCCACGCGCGTCATTTTGCGTTGCACGATGACGCCGTGCAGGCGGTGGCTCAGCGTGTGCCGGAGAATGCAAATGAAAACCTGCGCGAGGCGACGGAAGCGTTCCAGCGTCAGATGATTACCCGCGCGCTGGAGCAGAACAACCGCAGCTGGGCGGCGTGCGCGCGGGCGCTGGAGATGGACGTCGCCAACCTGCACCGGCTGGCGAAGCGTCTTGGGCTGAAGGGTTAAATAATCCCCGCCTGGTAGAAATCCTGCAGGTTGATGGCACCGCAGAGCTTGCCGGCGTCATCCACCACCGGTGCGGCGGTGATTTTGCGCTTCATCAGCACCTCTTTGGCCTCAATGGCGCGGCTGTCGGCATTCAGCGTCAGCCCGCCTTTGGTCATCGCGTCAGACACTTTCGTTTCCAGTTTGCCACCCCCCACCAGCCAGCGCCGCAGGTCGCCGTCAGTGAATACGCCCTGGACGCTACCGTTGTCGTCACACACCGCGACCAGCCCCAGCCCGGTGCGGCTCAGTTCCAGCATCGCGTCCATCACGCTGGTATCGAGCTTGACCTGGGGAATGGCATCGTCAGTGCGCATCAGATGATGAACCTTATTGAGCAGCCGCGCGCCGAGCGCGCCCGCCGGATGCGAACGGGCAAAATCTTCTTCGTTAAATCCGCGCGCCTGCATCACCGCCATCGCCAGCGCGTCACCCATCATGAGGGTGTTGACGGTGCTGGAGGTCGGGGCAAGGTGCATCGGGCAGGCTTCACGCTCAACGGAAATATCCAGCGTCGCTTTGGCGGCCAGCGCCAGCGGCGAGCGGGATTTGCCGGTCATCGCCAGCAGAGCGACCGATTTTTCCTGCAGACGCGGAATAATAAGATCCAGCTCTTTGGCCGAACCGGAGTAGGAGATAAACAGCATCACATCGCGGCTTTCAATCATCCCCAGATCGCCATGCAGCGCCTCGGCGGGATGCACGAAGAAGGCCGGGGTGCCGGTGCTCGCCAGCGTCGCGGCAATTTTTTTGCCGATATGGCCGGATTTACCGATGCCCGCCACGATCACTTTGCCTTCGCAGTGGATAATCGTGTTGGCGGCGCGGACAAAATCCTCGCCCAGACGTTCTGGCAGGCGGCTGGCTTCCTGCAGCTCCAGCATCAGCGTCTGGCGGCCCGTTTCTAACAGAAAATCACTCATCTCTCTCTCCGGTTACGATCACGTCGATACCTTTCTCTTCCAGCGCCTTTTTGAACGCCGGATCAATCCCCGCGTCGGTAATCAGCTTATCAACGCTTTCAAGGCTACAGACAATGTTGGGGCTTTTGCGGCCAAACTTCGACGAGTCTGCCATCAAAATCACTTCCCGTGCGGCGTTGCACATCGCTTTACTGACGCTGAATACCTCATTGAAGGTCGTGACGCCTGCGTTCAGATCGATGCCGTCGGTGCCCATAAACAGCTTATCGAAGCTGAAGTGGTCGAAAGCGTTCTCGGCCAGCTGACCGTGAAACGACGCCGATTTTTTGCGAAAGGTGCCGCCGGGCATCAGGATAGTCTGCTCGCTGTCAAATTCCGACAGGGCGTTGACGATATGCAGGCTGTTGGTCATCACCGTGATGTTGTTAAAGCGGCTGAGCAGGGGGATCATTTGCAGGACGGTGCTGCCTGCGTCGAGGATGATGGAATCACCATCGTGAATAAATTTAACGGCGGCCTCGGCAATAAGCGCTTTCTGGTGGGTATTGATCAGCGTTTTGTGATCGATAGGCGGGTCAGCTTCGTCCTTATTCAGCATCACCCCGCCGTAAGTTCGGATGACGGCGCCAGAGTTTTCGAGCAATACCAGGTCCTTGCGTATTGTCGTGCCGGTGGTGTCAAAGTAGTGGGCCAGATCCTCCACCGAGCATTTCCCCTGTTTTTGCAGATACTCGAGAATGGCCGCCTGCCGCTGACGTGGTTTCATAGGCGCTTCGTTCCTTAGGTTGCGAAATGATAATTTCGCAAGTCTATAGCTTTCACAACGAAATTATCCATGTTTCAGATTAAGCGCTAATGATAGTGCATTCTGACAGCCTGAATCATGGGGAAAGATCACATCAGGCCGTAATTCCTGCAGTGAAATGCCGTTGATTGCCTGGATTTTAGTCGGACGAGCAAACACCGTCATGCCACGCATGATCAGGGAATCGCATACGCGATCGTGTTCATCCAACACAACGGCGACCACCACGCGCGGTTTAAAGCGTCCGCCGGAACGTCCGACGCCCACGCGACCTTTCTGACACAGGGCATCAAACGCGCGGTTGAACTGATGGATCTGCCAGCCGCCAAACGCCATCTGGCAGATCCAGGCGAGGGCGGCGACGGTGATGAGTGCGGTGACCATATTGACTCCTTTAATTGCCGGGTGGCGGCTGCGCCTTACCCGGCCTACGGTTTGAAGGTTTTTGTAGGCCCGGTAAGCGTTAGCGCCACCGGGCAAAACCGCTCGATCAGAACATCACCTGCCCGCCGGTGACGTTAATCGACTGCCCGGTGCAGTACGACGCTTTCGGGCTGGCGTAAAACAGCAGCATGTTCAGCACGTCCTGATAATCGCACCCGCGCTTCAGCGGCACTTTGTCGATGTAGTACTGCTCCACGTCCTCAGCCTTGATGCCGAGCTTGGTGGCGTACTGCGGCAGCAGGGACTGGAACATTGGCGATTTCAGCAGGTTGCCCAGCATCAGCGAGTGAACGGTAATGCCGTATTCAGCCAGATCCAGCGCCAGAGACTGCGTCAGCCCCACGCCGCCAAACTTGGCCGCGCTGTAGCCGGAGTTGTGCTTGCTGCCCACTTTCCCGGATTTCGAGTTGATCTGAATAATGCGCCCCTGAATACCGTCGCGGATCATCAGGCGGGAAAACTCGCGGGCGCAGAGGAAATAACCCACCAGATTGACCTGCAGCGAGCGGTCAAAATCCCCCAGTTCGAAATCGCTGATAAACGCCGCTTTCGCAATTCCCGCGCTGTAGACCAGCAGGTCGGTACGTCCAAAAATCTCGTCCACGCCGCGGGCGAGCGCCATTACGCTTTGCTCGCTGGTGGCGTCGGCACCAAACCCGTACGCCATCCCTTCACCAAATTCGGTGTTGATGGTGTCCGCCACGCGGGCGGCTTTTTCACTCTGAATATCCACGACCGCCACGCGGTAGCCTTCTGCGGCAAGCCCACGGCAAAGGAACTCACCTAAGGTTTGTCCTCCACCAATGACAACGGCAACCTGACTCATGTGTTTCTCCTTAATTACGCAACAAATTTTAACGTGCAGCCTGGGGTGACAGCCTGCGGAACCGGGCCCGCTACGTGAACCGTACCGGGATACTCCGCCTGCGGCTGTCCGTCAAAACGCAGGGTGATATGGCCCAGTTCGCGCAGGTTTTGCTCGGCGACATCGCCGACGGCGGTTACCGCATAGCGCGTCTCGCCCAGCTCCAGCTGGCTTCCTGCTTTCAGCTCGCCGTTAAGCTCGCCGTGGCAGTGAATAAAGCAAAACTCTTCGATATCCGCCGGGGCACCTTCGCGGAAAGTAATCAGCATCTGGTCGCTGAGCGCATCCGCTGCGCTCTGGCCGATGCGGGTAATGGTGGTCTGATAAATCACGGTCATCGCAGGAACCTCTTATTGATAGATAAAGCCGGAGACAAACCAGGCAATCAGCACCGTCGGCGCGCCCGTCAGGAAGCGGCTGACCAGTACGGACGGCACGCCTACGCGCACGGTGTCCTGGCGCGCTTCGGCCAGTGACAGTCCGACGGGGATGAAGTCGCACGCGGCCTGGGCGTTAATGGCAAACAGGGCGGGCAGGGCGAGGTGTGGCGGAATATTGCCGAGGCCAATCTGTACGCCAATCAGTACGCCGATGACCTGAGCGATCACCGCGCCCGGGCCGAGGAACGGCGACAGCAGCGGGAAGGAGCAGATCAGGGCCAGCGTCACCAGCCCGAGCGGGTGGCTGGCGAGCGGGGCGAGGCCGTGGGCAATCCAGTCGCCCAGGCCGGACGCCATGATGATGCCGATCAGCGCCGAGACGAACGCCATAAACGGCAGAATGGTTTTCAGTACCGTGTCGATGGTGTCGCGCCCGGACTGGAACAGCACCGCCACGGCGGAGCCCATCCCCATCCCGACCTTCGCCAGCAGGCCGTCGCTCTGCTCGGTGATTTTCTTGCTGGTATCGTAATCTCGCGGGGCCACTTTTTGCGGCGCGGGACTGCCATTCACCAGAGTGATGTTGTCCTCTTTCACGCCCGACACATAGATGTCTTCAAGGATGTACTGTGCCAGCGGGCCGGATTTGCCGGTGGAGTGGATATTCACCGTCGGAATACGCCGCTTCGGATAGATGCCGCAGCGCAGCGTGCCGCCGCAGTCGATCACCGCCACGCCGATTTCCGCTTCCGGCGGCTCACCCTCTTTAAAGCCGTCGATGGCTTCCCAGCCGGTCAGCTCACGCAGCTTATCGACGATCGCCGGGCGCGTGCCTGCGGTGATGTAAACGATCTTTTTGCCTTCGGTGGCGTCGAACTCCAGCGGGCCGCCCCAGCCACCCGTGCCTTTCTCAATGCGGATCCGGTTCATGCTGTGGCTCCTGAAAGATGGACTTTTTGTTCAAGCTGGATACCCATTTTTTTCTCGAAAATGGCGGTGGTGAGGTCTGTGACCCAGCCGCGGAAGAAGTTGGTCACCAGGCCAACCAGCAGGTAACTGACCGCCAGCGGGCCGAGCGGCAGACCAAGGGTGGTAAGGCCGCTGGCGATACCGAGGTAAACAAACAGCTCTCCGGGGTTGATGTGCGGGAACAGGCCGTTCATCGAATGGCAGCTGTAGGAGGCGGCGGCGTAATAACTCGGCTTGTACTTTTCTGGCATAAAGCGGCCGAGGCTTAAGGTCATCGGGTTGCAGAACACGAAGGTGCCGATGAACGGCAAAATCAGGTAGCGGGACAGCGGGTTCCCGGCGCAGCGCTGAGCGAAGCGTTCAATGCGATGCTGGCCGATAAAGTTAATCAGCGCGTTCATGATCACCAGCAGGCTGATCAGCAGGGGCAGGATCCCGGTCACCATGCCGGTGAACACTTCTCCGCCTTTCTGAAACAGCCCGATGAACCACTCGGCGCCGTGGGTGATGGTTTCTATCATTCTTCTCTCCTGTGGGGCTTTTTTGTTTTGTATTACTGGGGCTAATAATAATCACTTTGAAAGGTTTTAAAGTGTTAGTTAGATCTCACAATGAAAGAAAAATGGATTATTTTGAAAGTTAATTGATGTGATGAATGATTTCCGGTGGAAAAAAGCACGGATTTGCGTTGGGGAGGTGCGTACCGCTTCCTTGAGGTGTTACGGATGCTTTACCATACTGGGTTCTTATCGAACCCGTTAAATGGATGTCTCATGTTCAAGCGTCGTTATGCAGCGCTGTTGCCAGCGCTTATTCTGCTGTCTGCCTGCAGTAGCAAACCTAAGACCGAAGCTGTTCAGCAAACGGCTGGCGCCCCTTCCGGAGGGTTCCTGCTGGAGCCGCAGCACAATATGATGCAGATGGGTGGCGACTTCGCGAATAACCCGGCGGCCGAGCAGTTCATTGATAAAATGGTGAGCAAACACGGCTTTGACCGCCAGCAGCTGCACGAAATTTTGTCCCAGGCAAAGCGTCTGGACTATGTGCTGCGCCTGATGGACAGACAGGCACCGACGGCACAGGTCCCTACCGGGCCAAACGGCGCATGGTTGCGCTACCGCAAACAGTTTATTACCCCGGACAACGTGCAAAACGGCGTGGTGTTCTGGAATCAGTATGAAGATGCCCTTAATCGCGCGTGGCAGGTATACGGCGTGCCGCCGGAGATCATCGTCGGGATTATCGGCGTGGAAACCCGCTGGGGCCGCGTAATGGGCAAAACCCGCATCCTCGATGCGCTGGCGACGCTCTCCTTTAACTACCCGCGCCGCGCGGAGTATTTCTCTTCCGAGCTGGAAACCTTCCTGCTGATGGCGCGCAACGAGCAGGACGACCCGCTCGATCTGAAAGGTTCGTTTGCCGGTGCGATGGGCTACGGCCAGTTTATGCCATCCTCCTATAAACAATATGCCGTCGACTTCAATGGCGATGGTCATATCAACCTGTGGGATCCGGTGGATGCCATCGGCAGCGTGGCAAACTACTTCAAAGCGCACGGCTGGACGCCAGGTGGACAGGTAGCCGTGCAGGCGAACGGCGAGGCATTTGGTCTGGAAAACGGCTTTAAAACCAAATACAGCGTCGCGCAGCTGACGGCGGCAGGCTTAACGCCAACGCAGCCGCTGGGCAATGTTGACCAGGTAAGCCTGCTGCGTCTGGACGTGGGAACCGGTTATCAGTACTGGTACGGCATGCCGAACTTCTACACCATCACCCGCTATAACCACAGCACTCATTATGCCATGGCCGTGTGGCAGCTGGGGCTGGCGGTCTCGCAGGCCCGCGTGCCGGCGGCGTCACCGTTTAGTCAGTAAGTCGTTCTGACGGGTAGGCCTGATGCCCTCACCCTGACCCTCTCCCACGGGAGAGGGACGTTTTACAGAAACATTTCGCCACACTCCCTTTTCAAACCCGCCATTTACATCTCAATCACCTTTCATTATTGTTATGTTATAACATTTAACGTGGTATCGAGATGTCAACGTCCCTTTTCTCTCTGTCTGCTCCGGTTCGGCTTTTACTGGCGCTGGTGCTTATTGTTTTTATCGGGCTGGCCGTGCGCTGGGCGGTGGCGCTGCCATGATCCTGATGAATGAACTGGTCGCGGGCTATGACCGCCAGCCTGTAACGCGGCCCCTCTCAGGCACGATTGAGCGCGGCAGTATGACGGCTATCGTCGGCGCCAATGGCTGCGGAAAATCCACGCTGCTGAAAACGCTCGCCGGGTTTATTCCTCCCGTGGGCGGCAGCTTTCGCTGGCAGGGTAAGCGCCCGGTGATTGGCTGGCTGGCACAGCGCCACGCACTCGAGGCGCAATTTCCGCTTACCGTTCAGGACGTGGTGAGTATGGGCTGCTGGCCGGGCATATCGCTCTTATCCGGGTTTCGTCGGGAAACGCGGTTACGCATTGCCAGCGCGCTGGAGCGGGTCGGGCTGGCGTCGATGGCGCTTTCCACCATTGATGAACTCTCCGGTGGCCAGTTTCAGCGCATGTTATTTGCCCGCGTTTTAGTGCAGCAGGCACCGCTTGTGATGCTCGATGAGCCTTTCACCGGCGTCGACGAAGCGACCTGCAACGTGCTGATGGATCTGATGCTGGAGATGTATATGCAGGGCCAGACTCTGCTTGCGGTATTGCATGACAGCGAGCGTGTGGCACGCCACTTCCCGCAGACATTAATGCTGGATGCTGACATTCCCCACTGGAAAACCGAGCGGGTGAGGGTGGCATGATTTGGCATCTCTTTTTCCAGCCGTTTATTGAGTACGGCTTTATGCGTCGTGCGCTGGTGGTCTGCCTGGCCCTTTCTGTCAGTACCACCGCACTCGGCGTATTCCTCCAGCTGCGCCGGATGAGCCTGATGGGTGATGCCCTTTCTCACGCCATTTTACCCGGTGTCGCCGTAGGGTATTTGCTCAGCGGCATGTCGCTGCTGGCGATGAGTATCGGTGGTTTTATTGCCGGCATTACCGTGGCGCTGGTGGCCGGCCTGGTCAGCCGACGCACGCCGCTTAAAGAGGATGCCAGCTTTGCCGGATTTTACCTTGGCTCACTGGCACTGGGCGTCACGCTGGTGTCGCTGCGCGGGTCGAATGTCGATCTGCTGCATCTGCTGTTTGGTTCCATTCTTGCGGTGGACAACGATGCGGCGCTGTTTGTCACGGGCGTTTGCATGTTCACCCTGATAACGCTGGCGATTTTCTATCGTGGGCTGGTGACCGAAGCCTTTGATACCGCCTGGTTGCAGGTCAATGCCCGCGGGTTGCCCGGCCTGCTCCACGGACTGTTTCTGGCGCTGCTGGTGCTTAACCTGGTGGCCGGTTTTCAGGTGCTCGGCACGCTGATGGCCGTCGGGCTGATGATGCTCCCGGCGGTGGCGGCACGCTGCTGGGTGCGCACATTGCCAGGTTTGCTTTTGATGGCCGGCATCAGCGGAATTTTCTGCGCGTGGCTGGGCTTAAGTTTGTCCTGGGCAATCAGTCTTCCCGCCGGACCGTCCATTGTGCTGACCGCCAGCGCGTTGTTCTTTATTTCTGTTTTATTTGGCACGCGAAGCAGGCTGGCTGGCAGTCTGCGCGCGCTTTTTTAAGGCAAGGGGAAACGATGAAACTTACAGGATTAGTGATGGCGCTTGCGCTGGGTATGCTGTCGAACGGCGTGATGGCGAAAACGCTGAATGTGGTGACCAGCTTTTCGATACTGGGAGATATTACGCAGGAAGTGGGCGGCGACCATGTGAACGTGACGACGCTGGTCGGGCCGGACGGCGATCCGCATACCTTCGAACCGTCACCTAAAGACAGCGCGGCGCTGAGCAAGGCTGACGTGGTGGTGGTCAACGGCCTGGGGCTGGAAGGGTGGCTCGACCGTCTGGTGAAAGCCTCCGGTTTCAAAGGGCAGCTGGTTGTGGCCTCAACCGGGGTAAAAACGCACACGCTCGAGGAAGATGGAAAGACCGTGACCGACCCGCATGCCTGGAATAGCGCGGCGAACGGTGCGCTGTATGCACAAAATATTCTGAACGGGCTGGTGAAAGCAGATCCAGAGGATAAAGCGGCACTGGAGGCTTCAGGCCAGCCGTATATCGCGCAACTGACGCAACTGGACGGCTGGGCCAAAACCCGCTTTAGCCAGATCCCACAGGAAAAACGTAACGTGCTGACCAGCCATGACGCATTCGGCTATTTTAGCCGCGCGTATGGCGTCACCTTCATGGCACCGCAAGGGCTCTCTTCAGAGAGCGAGGCCAGCGCAGCGCAGGTCGCTGAGATTATCAATCAGATCAAAGCCGATGGCGTGAAAACCTGGTTTATGGAAAACCAGCTCGATCCGCGTCTGGTGAAGCAAATTGCGACGGCGACAGGCGCGCAGCCGGGAGGCGAACTTTACCCGGAAGCCCTGTCGGCAAAAGGTGGGGTTGCTGATACCTACGTTAAGGCATTTCGCCACAACGTGAACACCCTCGCTGACAGTATGAAATAACCTCCCCCATAGCCGGTGCGCCCGCATCGGCTTTTTTCTGAAGCCCCCTCGTAAAACCCGAAGCGCATCCCCATATTTGACGAGAAAGTGCTATCTTGTGCTGCACGTTTTTCTGAAGCCTGGAGCGAGAATGACTGACCATGAATTGATGCAGCTTAGCGAGATAGTCGGACTGGCGCTTAAGCAACGCGGGGCGACCCTTACCACCGCGGAATCCTGCACCGGCGGCTGGGTGGCGAAAGCGATTACCGATATTGCCGGCAGTTCCGCCTGGTTTGAACGCGGCTTTGTGACCTACAGTAACGAAGCTAAAGCACAGATGATTGGCGTGCGCGAATCCACGCTGGAACAGCACGGCGCGGTCAGCGAGCCGGTGGTGATCGAGATGGCCATTGGCGCGCTAAAAGAGGCGCGGGCAGATTACGCGATTTCAATCAGCGGCATCGCGGGCCCGGACGGCGGCAGTGACGTGAAGCCCGTAGGCACCGTCTGGTTTGGTTTTGCGACCTCGAAAGGTGAAGGGATCACTCGCCGGGAGTGCTTTAGCGGCGATCGTGAAAGCGTGCGTCGTCAGGCAACGGAATATGCGTTAAAAACGCTCTGGCAACAATTTCTACAAAACACTTGATACTGTATGACTATACAGTATAATTGCACCAACAGAACAGAAATCCACGGTGAAGCACAGTCGCTTCTCCCGGCATGACAGGAGTAATAATGGCTATCGACGAAAACAAACAGAAAGCGTTGGCGGCAGCACTGGGCCAGATCGAAAAGCAATTCGGTAAAGGCTCCATCATGCGCCTGGGTGAAGACCGTACCATGGATGTTGAAACGATCTCCACCGGTTCGCTTTCTCTGGACATCGCGCTGGGCGCGGGCGGTCTGCCAATGGGCCGTATCGTAGAGATCTACGGGCCAGAGTCCTCCGGTAAAACCACCCTGACGCTGCAGGTGATTGCTGCGGCACAGCGCGAAGGTAAAACCTGTGCGTTTATCGATGCCGAGCACGCGCTGGATCCTGTTTATGCGCGTAAACTGGGCGTGGACATCGACAACCTGCTGTGTTCTCAGCCGGACACCGGTGAGCAGGCGCTGGAAATTTGTGACGCGCTGGCGCGCTCTGGTGCTGTTGACGTTATCGTGGTCGACTCCGTTGCTGCACTGACGCCAAAAGCGGAAATCGAAGGTGAAATCGGCGACTCTCACATGGGCCTCGCGGCACGTATGATGAGCCAGGCGATGCGTAAGCTGGCAGGTAACCTGAAGCAGTCCAACACGCTGCTGATCTTCATCAACCAGATCCGTATGAAAATTGGTGTGATGTTCGGTAACCCGGAAACCACAACCGGTGGTAACGCACTGAAATTCTACGCCTCTGTCCGTCTGGATATCCGCCGTATCGGCGCGGTGAAAGAGGGTGAAAACGTCGTTGGTAGCGAAACGCGCGTGAAGGTTGTGAAGAACAAAATCGCCGCACCGTTCAAACAGGCTGAATTCCAGATCCTCTACGGCGAAGGGATTAACTTCTTCGGTGAGCTGGTTGACCTGGGCGTGAAAGAGAAGCTGATTGAAAAAGCGGGCGCCTGGTATAGCTATAACGGTGACAAAATTGGTCAGGGTAAAGCGAATGCGATTTCCTGGCTGAAAGAGAACCCGGCTGCGGCGAAAGAGATTGAGAAGAAGGTGCGTGAGCTTCTGCTGAGCAACCAGGACTCTAAACCTGATTTCGTGGTGGATGCTGCGGATGCTGAAGAAACCAACGAAGACTTTTAAGTCTCTCGTGTAAAGATGAAGGGCTGCTGATGCGGCCCTTTTTGCATTTCTGAATCTGCAGGTTTTATATGAGTGAACCGACCACACGCCGACCCGCCTACTCGCGCTTGCTGGACCGTGCCGTACGTATACTTGCCGTGCGTGACCACAGCGAACAGGAGCTAAGACGAAAACTGTCAGCGCCTGTCATGAGCAAAAACGGGCCGGAAGAGATTGATGCCACTGCCGAAGATTATGACCGCGTGGTTGCCTGGTGCTATGAACATCATTACCTCGATGACGAACGCTTTGCCGCCCGCTTTCTCGCCAGCCGCGGACGTAAAGGCTACGGTCCTGCACGCATCCGCCAGGAACTGAATCAGAAAGGGGTTGCCCGGGAATCGATTGAAAAAGCGATGCGTGAATGCGACACAGACTGGTGTGAACTGGCGAAAGAGCAGGCGATTCGAAAGTACGGCGAACCGCTGCCGCGTGATTTTTCAGATAAAGTCAAAATCCAGCGCTTTTTGCTCTACCGCGGCTTTCTGATGGAAGATATTCAGGATATCTGGCGCAATTTTGTGGATTGAACGCATGCGGGATTTTACTTCCCACCAAAGAAAACTTATCTTATTCCCACTTTTTCCAGTAGCTGGTCTGTCCAACGGTTTATCGATACAGGCTGGCTGCGACATTTCGTTAGCTTGATTTCAGGATAATTATGAGCAAGAGCACCGCTGAGATCCGTCAGGCGTTTCTCGATTTTTTCCATAGTAAGGGACACCAGGTTGTTGCCAGCAGCTCCCTGGTACCGAACAACGACCCGACTTTACTGTTTACCAACGCCGGGATGAACCAGTTCAAGGATGTGTTCCTTGGTCTCGACAAGCGTAATTATTCCCGCGCCACAACCTCACAGCGTTGCGTGCGTGCGGGCGGTAAACACAACGACCTGGAAAACGTCGGTTACACCGCGCGTCACCACACGTTCTTCGAAATGCTGGGTAACTTCAGCTTCGGCGACTATTTCAAACACGATGCCATTCAATATGCGTGGGAACTGCTGACCGGTGAAAACTGGTTCAACCTGCCGAAAGAGCGTCTGTGGGTTACCGTCTATGAAACCGATGACGAAGCCTACGAAATCTGGGAAAAAGAGGTCGGTATCCCGCGCGAGCGCATTATTCGCATCGGTGATAACAAAGGCGCGCCATACGCGTCTGACAACTTCTGGCAGATGGGTGATACCGGTCCTTGCGGTCCGTGCACCGAGATCTTCTACGATCACGGCGACCACATCTGGGGTGGACCTCCTGGCAGCCCGGAAGAAGACGGCGATCGCTATATTGAGATCTGGAACATCGTCTTCATGCAGTTCAACCGTCAGGCAGACGGTACCATGGAGCCGCTGCCGAAACCGTCCGTTGATACCGGTATGGGCCTGGAGCGTATTGCCGCCGTGCTGCAACACGTTAACTCCAACTACGAAATTGACCTGTTCAGCACCCTGATCAAAGCCGTTGCGGAAGTGACCGGTGCGACCGATCTGAACAACAAATCGCTGCGCGTGATTGCAGACCACATTCGTTCCTGTGCGTTCCTGATTGCCGACGGCGTAATCCCGTCGAATGAAAACCGTGGCTACGTGCTTCGTCGTATCATTCGTCGTGCGATCCGTCATGGCAACATGCTGGGCGCGAAGGACACCTTCTTCTACAAACTCGTTGGGCCACTGATTGGCGTGATGGGTGCAGCCGGTGACGAGCTGAAACGCCAGCAGGCGCAGGTCGAGCAGGTTCTGAAAACCGAAGAAGAGCAGTTTGCCCGTACGCTGGAGCGCGGTCTGGCGCTGCTGGATGAAGAACTGGCAAAACTGAAGGGCGACACGCTGGATGGCGAAACCGCTTTCCGCCTGTACGACACCTACGGCTTCCCGGTTGACCTGACGGCGGACGTTTGCCGTGAGCGTAACATCAAAGTTGACGAAGCGGGCTTCGAAGCCGCGATGGAAGAACAGCGTCGTCGTGCGCGTGAATCCAGCGGTTTCGGCGCAGACTACAACGCGATGATCCGCGTTGATAGCGCGTCTGAATTCAAAGGCTACGACGCACTGGAACTGACCGGTAAAGTGACCGCCCTGTTTGTTGACGGTAAAGCCGTAGACAGCATCAGTGCAGGTCAGGATGCGGTTGTCATTCTGGACAAAACGCCGTTCTACGCTGAGTCCGGCGGCCAGGTTGGCGATAAGGGCGAACTGAAAGGCAATGGTTTCAGCTTCAGCGTAAGCGACACCCAGAAATTCGGTCAGGCGATTGGTCACCAGGGCAAACTGGTTTCCGGTTCGCTGAAAGTGGGCGAGGGCGTGCAGGCGAATGTTGATGAAGCACGCCGTGCGCGTATTCGTCTGAACCACTCTGCAACCCACCTGATGCACGCTGCCCTGCGCGACGTGCTGGGCACCCATGTTGCACAGAAAGGTTCTCTGGTTAATGACAAAGTGCTGCGTTTCGACTTCTCGCACTTTGAAGCGATGAAACCGTCGGAAATCCGTGCGGTGGAGGATCTGGTGAACGCTCAGATCCGTCGTAACCTGCCGATCGAGACCCATATCATGGACCTCGAGGACGCGAAGAAAAAAGGTGCGATGGCGCTGTTTGGTGAGAAGTATGACGAACGTGTTCGCGTACTGAGCATGGGCGACTTCTCGACCGAACTGTGCGGTGGTACTCACGCATCGCGCACCGGTGACATCGGCCTGTTCCGAATCGTTTCCGAGTCGGGTACGGCGGCTGGCGTGCGTCGTATTGAAGCGGTAACCGGTGAAGGCGCAATTGCCAGCCTGCATGCGCAGAGCGATCAGCTTCACGACATCGCGCAGCTGCTGAAAGGCGATAGCCAGAATCTGGGCGAGAAAGTGCGTGTTGCGCTGGAGCGAACCCGTCAGCTGGAAAAAGAGCTCCAGCAGCTGAAAGAACAGGCTGCGGCGCAGGAGAGTGCAAACCTCTCCAGCAAAGCGGTAGACATTAAGGGCGTCAAACTGCTGGTCAGCGATCTGGCGGGCGTTGAGCCTAAGATGCTGCGTACTATGGTCGACGATCTCAAGAACCAGCTTGGTTCTACCGTTATCGTGCTGGCGACAGTGGCAGAAGGTAAGGTTTCTCTGATTGCGGGCGTCTCTAAGGATGTGACCGACCGCGTAAAAGCAGGGGAACTGATTGGTATGGTCGCCCAGCAGGTGGGTGGCAAGGGAGGCGGTCGTCCGGACATGGCGCAAGCCGGTGGTACGGATGCGGCGGCACTTCCGCAAGCTTTGGCCAGCGTAGAAAGCTGGGTGAGCGCGAAACTGTAATAACTACAAAGCACAATCAGACGCCATAGCGGCAACGTTATGGCGTCTTGTTCACTGTGCTATCGATAACGATAAAGTCAGGTTGAGTTTGTGTATATCGGCTAAACTTACGTTTAACAGAATGTGATGCCGTGACTGCTTACACTTTACGTGTTTGTCATCGCTTACTTTTTGGCGTTATATGATGGATAATGCCGGGATACAAGAGACCCGACTCTTTTAATCTTTCAAGGAGCAAAGAATGCTGATTCTGACTCGTCGAGTTGGTGAGACCCTCATGATTGGGGATGAGGTCACCGTGACAGTTTTAGGGGTAAAGGGTAACCAGGTACGTATTGGTGTTAACGCTCCTAAAGAAGTATCTGTCCACCGTGAAGAGATCTACCAGCGTATCCAGGCTGAAAAATCCCAGCAGTCCAGTTACTGATATTGTCGCGTCTCGCTGTCGGGCGAGACGCAACCCTCCTGTCATTTTTCCTGCTCAACGTTACCGTTTCATTTCAACCGCTCTCTTTTTAACCACTCTACTATTCTTAACGCGCCCCAACCCCACCCTTTCTACAAACCTTTTTTGAGAAGTTCGATGCAAAATCCGCTTATAAAACACCCTCTTTGCGGGTTTTACATGCGAATTGCGTGTGATTTGTGCAAACGATAAAAGCTTTTGGAAAATTGTTTGACTTATAAGTCCCAGAAAGTAATATATGCGCCACGCAGCGACGAGAAGCTCTTAACGAGTTACTCGGAGCACTCGAAAGAGGCGTTGTGTGGTGAGGTGGCCGAGAGGCTGAAGGCGCTCCCCTGCTAAGGGAGTATGCGGTCAAAAGCTGCATCCGGGGTTCGAATCCCCGCCTCACCGCCATTTTGCATCCGTAGCTCAGCTGGATAGAGTACTCGGCTACGAACCGAGCGGTCGGAGGTTCGAATCCTCCCGGATGCACCATCTATTACTTCATATTGCTTTCGAAGTGATATGAATATCGAGCAGTACAGTAGTAAATCCCGATGCATCCGTAGCTCAGCTGGATAGAGTACTCGGCTACGAACCGAGCGGTCGGAGGTTCGAATCCTCCCGGCTGCACCAGTTACTATTTCTGAAAGCAGTTCCCTGATGCATCCGTAGCTCAGCTGGATAGAGTACTCGGCTACGAACCGAGCGGTCGGAGGTTCGAATCCTCCCGGATGCACCATTTACTGTTTCTAAAAGCATTTCCCTGATGCATCCGTAGCTCAGCTGGATAGAGTACTCGGCTACGAACCGAGCGGTCGGAGGTTCGAATCCTCCCGGATGCACCATATTCTCCGAGATAACAGCCATACTGTTGTTTCAAGGTCTGCGAGTTAAACGCAAGCACCAGGGAGGATAACGTGCTTCAGCAACGGCCCGTAGGGCGAGGCGTAGCCGAGTAATCCTCCCGGATGCACCATCTCTTCTTATCGTCCCCTTCGATGTTTAGTTCTTAATCACTCTCATTGTTATCACTTCGCAATCAGCGACAAAAACCACCATTTACGATAAAGTAATGCTTTGTTAATCGTTTAGCGAGAGCACGATGTACGCACAGTATGACGGTTTGATCTTCGATATGGATGGCACCCTGCTGGATACCGAACCCACGCATCGTCAAGCCTGGACCGAGGTCCTGGGCCGCTACGGTATGCGTTTCGACCTGCAGACGATGATAGCCCTCAACGGATCCCCAACCTGGCGTATTGCGCAGGCCGTGATTGAACTGAATCAGGCCGATCTCGACCCCTACCTGCTCGCGCGCGAAAAAACCGATGCGGTTAAAGCCATACTGTTAGACACCGTACAACCTTTACCCCTTATCGACGTGGTTAAAGCGTGGCACGGACGTCGCCCTATGTCTGTCGGCACGGGCAGCGAGAGCGCGATTGCAGAAGCCTTGCTCAACCATCTTGGCCTGCGCCACTATTTTTCAGCTGTCGTCGCTGCCGATCATGTTAAGCGTCACAAGCCAGCACCGGACACCTTCCTGCTCTGCGCAGAATTAATGGGCGTACCGGCGGCAAAATGCGTCGTGTTTGAGGATGCCGATTTTGGTATCCAGGCCGCACGTGATGCCGGAATGGATGCGGTGGATGTGCGCTTACTGTGAGTGACGCATTGTCACTTGCCTCATTATTCGCCAGCAGTTTTTTAAGCGCCACGCTGTTACCGGGAAATTCGGAAGTGGTGCTGGTGGCGATGTTGTTGTCCGGCGTCAGTCAGCCCTGGCTACTTGTATTAATAGCAACAATGGGTAATAGCCTTGGAGGGCTGACTAACGTTATTCTTGGGCGTTTCTTTCCGCTGCGCAAAACGTCGCGCTGGCAGGAAAAGGCAGTTGGCTGGCTAAAACGCTATGGCGCTGCCACGCTGTTATTAAGCTGGATGCCTGTAATAGGCGATTTACTGTGTCTGCTGGCGGGATGGATGCGCATCTCCTGGGGACCGGTGCTCTTTTTTTTGTGCCTTGGCAAGGCGTTGCGCTATGTTCTCGTGGCGTGGGCAACACTACAGGGTATGACGTGGTGGCACTAATTGGTGGAATGAATACGCGACCTTCAATCGTCAACCATTACAATTATGCTGAGTAACATTACTTTGACAGGCGGGAGGTCAATTTGATCCCGGACGTATCTCAGGCGCTGGCCTGGCTGGAAAACCACCCTCAGGCTCTGAAGGGTATTCAGCGTGGTCTTGAGCGTGAAACGCTGCGCGTTAACGCGGACGGTAGCTTAGCGACGACGGGTCACCCGAAGGCGTTAGGCTCGGCGCTGACACATAAATGGATCACAACCGATTTCGCTGAAGCGCTGCTGGAGTTCATCACGCCGGTGGACGGCGATATTGATCACATGCTGACAATCCTGCGCGATATTCATCGCTATACGGCGCGCAATCTTGGTGACGAGCGTATGTGGCCGCTCAGCATGCCGTGCTATATCGAACAGGGCCAGGAGATTGAGCTGGCGCAGTACGGCACGTCAAATATCGGTCGGCTGAAAACGCTCTATCGTGAAGGTCTGAAAAATCGCTACGGCGCATTGATGCAGACCATATCTGGCGTGCACTACAATTTCTCGCTGCCGATGGCGTTCTGGCAGGCGAAAGGGGGAGAAACGGACAAAGAAGCGATCTCAGCCGGGTATTTCCGTCTGATCCGCAACTATTACCGTTTCGGCTGGGTGATCCCGTATCTCTTTGGCGCGTCACCTGCCATTTGCTCTTCGTTCCTGCAGGGGAAACCCACCACGCTGCCGTTCGAAAAGACTGAGTGCGGCATGTACTATCTCCCGTACGCGACGTCTCTTCGCATGAGCGATCTGGGCTATACCAATAAATCGCAAAGCAATCTCGGTATTACGTTTAACGAATTGCACGAATATGTGGCAGGATTGAAGCGGGCGATCAAAACCCCGTCGGAAGAGTACGCGAAAATCGGCCTCGAAAAAGACGGCAAACGCCTGCAAATCAACAGCAACGTGTTGCAGATTGAAAACGAACTGTATGCGCCGATTCGTCCTAAGCGCGTAACGCGCAGCGGTGAAACCCCGTCGGATGCGCTACAGCGCGGCGGCATTGAATACATTGAAGTACGTTCGCTGGATATCAACCCGTTCTCACCGATTGGCGTTGATGAGCAGCAGGTTCGCTTCCTGGATCTGTTTATGGTCTGGTGTGCGCTGGCGGATGCGCCGGAAATGAGTGCAGACGAACTGCTTTGCACCCGTACAAACTGGAATCGCGTGATTCTGGAAGGGCGTAAGCCGGGTCTGACGCTGGGTATTGGCTGCGAAACGGCACAGTTCCCGCTGACCAAAGTGGGTAAAGATCTGTTCCGTGACCTGAAGCGTGTTGCCCGGACTCTGGACAGCATTGACGGCGGCGACGCCTACCAACAGATCTGCGACCAGTTGGTAGAGTGCTTCGATAACCCGGAACTGACATTCTCAGCACGCATTCTGCGTTCTATGATTGATCAGGGCATTGGTGGTACCGGGCGTGCACTCTCCGCGGAGTACCGTGAGATGCTGATGCAGGAGCCATTAGAGATCCTGCGCGAAGCGGATTTTGAAGCAGAACGCGATGCGTCCGTGGTGCGTCAGAAAGAAGTTGAAGCGGCGGATACGGAGTCGTTTGAAGCGTTTCTGGCGAAACAGGCTTGAACCAAAAGAAAAAGGCCACATCGCTGTGGCCAAAATATACATCTCTGAATTCAGGGATGATGATAACAAATGCGCGTCTTTCATATACTCAGACGCGCATTGTGTAGAAGAGTTCAGTTTATTTTAAAAAAAATCACTATCGGAGGTGACGTATGCCGTTATTAGATAGCTTTACTGTCGACCATACCCGTATGGAAGCACCTGCAGTCCGCGTGGCAAAGACCATGCACACCCCGCACGGCGACACGATCACCGTCTTCGATCTGCGCTTCTGCGTGCCGAACAAAGAAGTGATGCCAGAGAAAGGCATTCACACGCTGGAGCACCTGTTCGCCGGATTTATGCGCGACCACCTGAACGGTAACGGCGTTGAGATTATCGATATCTCTCCGATGGGCTGCCGTACCGGTTTCTACATGAGCCTGATCGGTCAGCCGGAAGAGAAACGCGTTGCAGACGCGTGGAAAGCAGCCATGGAAGACGTGCTGAAGGTGAAAGAGCAGAACCAGATCCCAGAGCTGAACGTTTACCAGTGCGGGACTTACCAGATGCACTCTCTGGAAGAAGCGCAGGACATCGCTCGTCACATCATCGAGCGTGATGTTCGCGTGAACAGCAACGAAGAGCTGGCCCTGCCGAAAGAAAAACTGCAGGAACTGCACATCTAGTGCACCTTTTCCCTCTCCCTCCGGGAGAGGGTAGGGTGAGGGTTGTTTAGCCCATGACCACAACCTCAACGTTCTCCTTTACCCATCGTCCCCTTGTTCCGTTTGCCCATGATTACGTTCATGGCGACAGTGAGCCATGGCACCAGCACGACTGCGCGCAGTTGCTGCACAGCCTGACGGGCGTCGTGCGGGTTGAAACGGCATCTGGCTGTTGGGTGGTACCCCCCGGACGCGGCGTCTGGCTTCCTGCGGGGACACAACACGCCCTGCGCATCACCGGTAGCGTAGCGGCGCGAACGCTGTTTATCGATCCACTGGCGCGAGCCGATCTCCCGGCCACGTGCCAGATCGTGCAGATCTCGCCCCTGTTGCGCGAGCTGATCCTCTCCGCCCTCTCACTGCCTGAATCGTACTCACCGGGAAGCCGTGACGAGCGCGTGTATGAACTCATTCTGGATGAGCTTCGCATCATGCCGGTGCTGCCGTTTCATCTGCCGGAGCCGGAAAGTGAACCGTTACGCCAGCTGTGCCGACAGATCCGTCAGTCGCCAGGAGAGAGCTGGAACAGTCAACAGAGCGCGAGCGCGCTTGGCATGAGCGAGCGCACGCTGAATCGTCATTTTCAGCAGCAGACGGGATTACGCTACAGCGAGTGGGTGAGAAGGGCGCGGCTGCTGGAAGCCTTAGTGCGGCTGGCGCAGGGCCAGCCGGTATTAGGTGTGGCGCTGGATCTGGGTTACGGCAGCCACAGCGCCTTTACGGCCATGTTCCGCCGGGTGATGGGTATCTCACCCAGCGATTATTTTAAGAACGACTGACCGCATTAAAGAGCGCCTGAAGCGATGCGCGTGCAACGTCGCTATCAATGCCTACGCCCCAGCGGCTGGTACCGTCCTGGAACAGACAGCGAATGTATGCCACCGAGCGGCTGTCGCTGCGTTCACCCAGCGTGTGTTCGTGATAATCCTTAATTACAAACGGCGCGTTAATCCAGCGGCTCAGGCCATGAGCGGCAGCGGACAGCAAGCCATTCCCGTGTCCCTCAAGCTGACGCGTCCCCCCCTGCGTTGCGACGCTTGCCGTTAAACGCAGCTGGCCATCCTGCTGACTGTCGCTGCGGTACGATTGCAGCGCAAACTGCGGTGTTTCCACCAGACCGTAGCGGGTGCGGAACAGCTGCCACAGTGCATTTTGCGTCATCTCTTTTCCGTGGCGGTCGGTTTCCTGCTGCACGTGCTGGCTGAAATCCTGCTGCAGGGCGCGGGGCAGTTTCAGCCCATGATTTTGCTCGATAAGCCACGCGCTACCGCTTTTCCCTGACTGGCTGTTCACGCGGATCACCGCTTCATAGGTGCAGCCGATATCCTGAGGGTCAACAGGCAGGTAGGGCATCTCCCAGCGCTCGCCAGGCTTGCGGGCATCAAAGCCTTTTTTGATCGCGTCCTGGTGCGAACCGGAGAAGGCGGTATAGGCCAGCCGTCCTGCCCACGGATGGCGCGGGTGTACCGGCAGCTGGTTGCAGGTTTCCACCACCTCCACCACCCGGTTCATATCGCTAAAGTCCAGGTCGGGGCTAACGCCCTGGCTGTAGAGGTTCATCGCCAGCGTCACCAGGCAGACGTTGCCCGTCCGCTCGCCGTTACCAAACAGACAGCCCTCGACGCGGTCAGCCCCGGCCATGACGGCCAGCTCCGCGCTGGCGACGCCGGTGCCGCGGTCGTTATGCGGATGCACGCTGATGCAGACGTCGGCGCGGCGGCTGAAGTGACGGCAGAAATATTCAATCTGATCGGCATAGACGTTTGGCGTACTGACTTCAACGGTGGCCGGTAAGTTGATGATCATCGGACGCGCATCGCACGGCTGCCAGATCTCTGCCACGGCCTCACAAATTTCCAGCGCAAACTCCGGCTCGGTAAAACAGAAGGTTTCCGGTGAATATTCATACTGCCAGTGGGTATCCGGGTTCTCTTCACACAGCTGACGAATAAGGCGGGTGGAGCGCGTAGCCAGCTCGACGATTTGCGCCTTCTCCATGCCAAACACCAGACGACGGAACAGCGGGGCGGTGGCGTTATAAAGATGTACCGTGGCCTGCTTTGCGCCGCGCAGGGACTCAAAGGTGCGGACGATCAGATCTTCCCGCGCCTGCGTGAGCACCTGAATGGTGACGTCATCCGGGATGCGGTTCTCTTCAATCAGCTGGCGAACAAAGTTGAAGTCCGTCTGTGAGGCGGAAGGAAAGGCGACCTCAATCTCCTTAAAGCCGCAACTCAGCAGAAGATCCCAAAACTGGAGCTTGCGGGCGCTGTCCATCGGCTCGGCCAGCGCCTGGTTGCCGTCGCGTAAGTCGGTTGAGAGCCAGCGCGGCGCGCGGGTGATGCGCTGCTCCGGCCAGCGGCGATCGGGCAGAGAGAGAGTAGGGTAAGGCGTGTATTTGTCTGCGGGTGTGTTCAGCATGGTGCGCTCCTGTTGTCTTTTCACTATCGTGACGAGATTTCAGGCGCGCTGCTTTATCGGAAATGACAATTGCTATCGCGTTTTGGACAACCGGGCCTGCGGATGGCGGCCCGGTTATCGTAGCCGCCACCCGGCAACCGCCGCAGAGGACTAGTGCGCGCCACCGCCCCCGCCACCGGCACCAAACGGTGGTCTGGCAAACCACACCAGCCCCAGCAGGACGATGAAGATCCCTGCCGAAATCCAGAAAATCTCGTTAGCCGAGATAATCAGTCCCTGGCTGGTGATCTGCTGGGCAATCCAGCCGGATGCCTGCTGCTCCGTCATCCCCATGCCCTGCAGCTGGCTGTACATCTGCTGGGCATTCGGGTTGTACGGATTCACCGCTTCGGTCAGTTGGGCATGGTGCATCGATTCACGGTTCGTCCACAGGGTGGTGGTGATCGACGTCCCGATGGAGCCCGCCAGCGTTCGGGTGAAGTTCGACAGGCTCGACGCCGCCGCCAGACGCTCAGGGGGTAAGCCGGAGAGCGTGATGGTGGTTAGCGGCATAAAGAAGCACGCGACCGCGAAGCCCTGAATAAACTGCGGCCACGCCGAGGCGCCAAAGTCCATTCCTGGCTCGAAGGTATACGCACGCCAGTAGAAGCACACCGCGTACATGATGAAGCTGAACGTCACCAGACGACGCATGTCGAGCTTATGGGCGAAGCGGCCAATGATCGGCGACAGCAGAACCGGGATCACTCCAACAGGTGCAGACGCCAGCCCCGCCCAGGTTGCGGTATAGCCATACACCTCCTGCAACAGCTGTGGCAGCAGAACAATCGCGCCGAAATAGAGCATATAGGCGAGGCTGATACACAGACAGCCGATGGTGAAGTTTCGCGACTTAAACAGCGAGAGATCGACTATCGGGTTGTCGTCCGTCAGCTCCCAGACAATCAGGAAGCTGAGCGACACCACCGCGACAATGGTCAGGATGACGATCTCCTGCGAGTTGAACCAGTCGAGCTCTTTACCCCGGTCGAGCATGATCTGCAGGCTACCGATACCCAGGATCAGCAGCGCCAGCCCGATGCTGTCGATACGCCGCTGTTCGGTGCGCGTCTCTCGTCCCCGCAGCGATTGCAGCGTCATTAATACCACGACGGCCCCAATCGGTACGTTGATGAAGAAGATCCAGCCCCAGTGATAGTTATCGCTGATGTATCCGCCGAGAATGGGTCCGCAGATAGGCGCGACGATCACGGTCATTGACCAGAGCGCCAGCGCGACGGAGCGTTTCGCAGGGGGATAGTTGCTCAGCAGCAAACTCTGGGAAAGCGGGATCAGCGGCCCGGCGACAATCCCCTGAATGACGCGGAAGAAAATCAACATCGTCAGGCTGTTTGACATGCCGCATGCCCAGGAGGCCAGCACAAACGCCACCGTAGACCACAGGAACAGCTTCACCTCACCGACGCGCTTTGCCAGCCAGCCGGTGATCGGAATGGAGATGGCGTTTGCCACCCCGAATGAGGTAATGACCCAGGTCCCCTGGCTCAGCGACGAGCCAAGGTTACCGGCGATGGTCGGGATCGCCACGTTTGCGATGGTGGAGTCCAGCACCTGCATGAATGTCGCCAGCGACAGCGCAATGGTCATAATGACCAGCTGCGCGCCTTCCAGCGGTTTTTGCGGCTTTTGCTGTTGCATAACGCTCACCTTCGGATTAACCGGCGTTTGCCTTCACGATGTCATCGATCAGCTTGTTGACCGGATCGAGGCTAATTTCACGGGCGTTACTTTCATAAGCCGGGCTGCTACGCACCTGGCTTGCCAGGATCTGACCGTCGCGGTTCGCGGTGTCAACCGTCACAAGCGTTGAGAGGCCGATACGCAGCGGGTGATCCGCCAGCTGTTTTGCATCCAGTTCAATACGCACAGGCAGACGCTGAACCACTTTGATCCAGTTACCGGTGGCGTTCTGCGCAGGCAGAAGGGAGAAGGCGCTGCCGGTACCCATGTCCAGGCCAACCACTTTCCCGGTGTACTTCACGTCATCGCCGTAGATGTCGCTGACAACCGTCGCGGTCTGGCCGATACGCATATGGGCAAGTTGCGTCTCTTTAAAGTTAGCGTCTACCCACAGATTGTCTGCCGGAACGACCGCCATCAGCGGCGTGGTCGGGCTGATCTGCGCCCCTGGCTGAACGGAACGGCGGGAGACATAGCCGGTCATCGGGCTGACGATTTTGGTTCGCTGTAGGGCTAGCCATGCGTTACGCACTTCAGTTGCCGCCTGCTGCACGGCGGGCTGGTTTTCAAGGCTGGTGCCCAGCACCATTGCCTGGTTGGCATTGTACTGTTGAATCGCCACATCCAGCTGCGCCTGAGCGCTGGCAACGGCATCGCGGGCGTGTTGCAGCTCTTCACGGCCAATCAGGTTGGCGGTGCCGAGCGGTACGCGGCGGTTGAGGTCGCTCTGCGCCTGTGCGAGTGCCGTTTTCTGCACGTCGATATTGGCCTGCAGCTGTTTGCTGTTGATCATCAGCTGGCGGGTCTGACGAACGCTGGAGGCCAGCGCGGTCTGGGCTTTCTCAAATGCCTGCTGCGCGTCAGTCGGATCGAGGGTGACCAACACATCGCCTTTTTGCACAAAGTCGGTATTGTCAGCCCAGACTTTCGTCACGCTGCCCGACACCTGCGCCATAATCTGTACCTGGTTCCCTGCCACGTAGGCGTCGTCTGTCTCTTCAGCATGACGCAATACTAAAAACCAATAGATCCCATATGCCACGGCAATAATAATAAAGAGCAAGGTCAACAGAAGAAGGGCACTTTTACGTTTGCCTTTCTTGTTGGCCGGTTGCTGCGGGTTAGTGCTCTCCGCATTTGCGCTCATTGTTGTTCTCCACGATCTTCTTATTTTCACATCGGCTGAGCCGACCTGTTGTCAGAAAGGCCAGCAGTGTGACGTGCTGGCCTGTCGGTTTTCTTATGAATCTGGATTGTTGAGCGTGTCGTCGCGTTAGCGCAGCGCCTCAAGAATGGCGCCATCTTCATCCATCTGATCCAGACGGGTGAGCAGCTTGCGCGTGATGTGCTCAAGCTGGTCGCGCTCGGCGGTGCTGAGGGCAGACCAGAGTTTGTGCAGGCAATTGTGCTGAGGTGGCAGTACCTCACGCAGGAATTCGTGACCTTTGTCGGTCAGTTGCAGATGCAGGCAACGACGATCGTTGTCGCTTTCACGGCGTTCAATCCAGCCGCGCTTTTCCAGCTCATCGGCAATACGGGTTGCGTTGGTACGGGAAGAGCCCAGCGCGCAGCTCAGCTCAGAAGGCTGAATACTGTGGTTTTCCTGAGACTCCAGCGTAATCAACGCCATAAACAACGTCTCGTTAATCCCTTGAGCTTTCAGCATCTTATTACGGTTTTCCAGAAGCTTACCCTGCATGTGCATGCACAGGCGAGTCAGCAGGATTTCCTGATACGGGAAGTCCTCATGGCGACTGGCGCGGAATTTAAGCATTTGTTCAATGGGCGTAAACGAACTATCCATTTGGGCATAACCTCATTAATTACAGCCGATATAGTAACGACAGTGACAAATAATGTAAATGAATTATTTGTGCGGTTATATCCGCCAAATGAATGTCACCGTCAGAAAGCGCCGGGTAAGTCCGTGACCCGGTGAGCACAGAAAGAGTAGGGTGTGAACCCGTAGAAGAGAGGATGTGAGGACGGGGGTCTGAACTATTCATGCCAATTGTAGATATGTCACCCACATTAAAATTTCTGGGATAAATGATTACGTTTACATTAACAGACTGCAGGGCCCCTTTATACCCTAAGAGGCCCAAAGCAATGTAAAACTTAGTGAATCGCCTCCTGGCGATGGTAGCCGCGCCACCATACAAGAAGGTTGAGCGCGGCAACGATGGCCCCAATCCCACACACGCCCGACCAGCCGGCATGCTGCCACGCCGACGCTGAAATTAATGAACCGGCAGCACCACCAATGAAGTAGCTGGTCATGTATCCGGCGGTGAGGCGATTACGCGCTTCGGGTTTCACGCGATAAATCACGGTCTGATTAGTAATGTGGACACCCTGTACGGTGAGGTCGAGTACCAGAATACCGACGATCAGCGCCAGCACCGAGACGTGTCCATACCAGATCGCCGCCCAGGAGAGCAGGAGCAAAACCAGCCCGGCGGTGGTGGTCAAATGTGATTTGCCTTTGTCGGCCAGCCCACCCGCCGGACGCGCGCCCAGCGCGCCCGCAGCACCGGCCAGGCCGAACAGACCAATGACGCCTTCAGAATAGTTAAACGGCGGTGCCGCGAGCAGAAACGCCATTGAGGTCCAGAGAATACTGAAGTTGGCGAAGGTCAAACATCCCAGCAGGGCGCGGGTGCGCAGGAGTTTATCCTGAGTGAACAGGCTGAACACGGAGGCCAGAAGCTGCGGATAGTTAAGATGGTTCTCTTGCTTCACCTTCGGCAGGCCGCGCCACAGCGCCAGCGCCATCACCACCATTAACACGCTCGCCACCCAGTAAACGGTGCGCCAGCCGCCGAGGCTTGCCAGTAGTCCTGCCACGGTACGCGCCAGCAAAATCCCCAGCAGCAGGCCGCTCATGATGGTGCCCACTACCTTGCCACGTTTGTCCGGGGAGGCCAGCGTCGCGGCGAGGGGTACCAGGATTTGCGCGACGACGGAGAACAGCCCTGTCAGCGCGGTACCGACGATCATCATCGTCAGCGACTGGCTGCTGGCGGTGATCAGCATGCCACCTGCCGCCAGCAGCGTCATCGAAACAATCAGCATCCGGCGTTCAAACATATCGCCAAGCGGCACCAGGAACAGCAACCCGGCGGCGTAGCCGAGCTGTGCCGCCGTCACGATGAAGCCAGCGGAACTGGCAGAAAGGTTGAACGCGCGGGCGATGGTGTCGAGAAGGGGTTGCGCGTAATAGTTGCTGGCGACGGCCAGACCCGTTGCCACGGACATTAAAAGGATAAGTGCGGGGCTAAGCCCTGGAGTTGTTTTTGTCATGAGTTTCAGGAATCGTTCGTTAAGTGATTATTTTTCCGGAAACCATAATAGCGAATGATTGTTAAGGTGGGGGGATTGTTGGGTGATGGATTGTGCGGTTTAGGGGGATCGTGCGGTCTGGTGCCCCCTCACCCCGGTCCCCTCCCCAAAGGGGAGAGGGTTAGGGTGAGGGGTAAGGCTTTGTGTTTACTTCTGCGCCGCAAGCGCCTCTTTCACCCAGCCGTCAAACTGCTGCTGGTGGGCTTTGATCCAGCCGTCGACGTGACCTTTGACATCCGCTTCAGACGATTTGCCCGCATGCATCATAGCGTTCTGAGCATTGATATCCGCCAGCGGCAGTTTCATTACCGAGAACAATTTTGCTGCCGCCGGGTTTTTCTCGGCCCAGGCTTTGTTCGCCACAATGTGCATGGTATTCACCGGGAAGCCATAGTTCATGCCGTTCGGCAGTTTGGTGTCGATATCCTTCTGCTCGCCCGGCAGGGAGGAGAATGGCACCTTCAGCCACACCACGTCTTTACCCGGCTTCAGCACGTCGCTCACCCAGTACGGCGTCCAGGTGTAGTAGATCACCGGTTTACCCTCTTTGAAGCGGGCAATGGTGTCGGCCATCATCGCCGAATAGTTGCCGTGGCTGACATCAACCGTCTTCGCCAGGTCATAGGCTTTGTTCTGGTGATTAATCACCGCTTCACAGCCCCAGCCCGGTGAGCAACCCATCATGTCGGCTTTACCGTCACCGTTGGTGTCGAACAGTTTGGCGATCTTCGGATCTTTCAGCTGTTCAATATTGGTGATGTGGTACTTATCGGCGGTTTTCTTGTCGATCAGATAACCCTGCGCTGCACCGGTTACGAAGGTGCCTTCACGATAGAATTTCTTGTCGCCACCGGCGGCGGCATACATATCGTCGTGCAGCGGCTGCCAGTTCACCGCGGTAAAGGTGGCATCACCGGAGGCAATCGAGGTATAGCCCACGTTGTAATCCACTTCGCTCGGCGTGTTGACCGTGTAGCCCAGTTTTTCCAGGGCTCGGCTGACGATGAGCGTCTGGAAGCTCTCTTCCGAAATGGTGCTCTGCACCGGCTGCACGGTGATGCCTTTACCCGGCAGGTCAGCTGCAAACGTGCTGGTGGAGACAAGGGTGGCAAACGCTGTGGCAAAAAGTACGTTATGTCGCATCGTTGTTCCTTATTTTGATTTCGTGAAAGGGCGGGTGAATAACCCGACAGGGCCGGTGGTATACCAGCGACGGTTGCCGCGACTGCGTGAATCACGACCGACAGCCTGTGTCAGGCGGTCAAGAATAATGGCGAGGATCACAATGCCCACGCCGCCGACGGTAGCCAGCCCCATGTCGAGACGGCCAATACCGCGCAGCACCATCTGGCCCAGACCGCCCACGGCGATCATTGAGGCAATGACCACCATCGACAGCGCCAGCATCAGCGTCTGGTTAACGCCTGCCATGATGGTCGGCATCGCCAGCGGGAGCTGAACCTTAAACAGCATCTGACGCGGGCTGGCACCAAACGAGCGTGACGCTTCGATCAGATCGGCCGGCACCTGGTTAATGCCCAGGATGGTCAGACGAATAATCGGCGGCAGGGCAAAGATAATGGTTACCACCACGCCCGGCACGTTACCGATACCGAACAGCATTACGATAGGCACCAGATAGACGAATGCCGGTGTGGTCTGCATCGCATCCAGCAGCGGACGAATGATCTTCGCCGCCCGCGGGCTACGTGCCAGCCAGATCCCCATCGGCAGGCCGATGACAATACAGAAGAGCAGGGCGGTCAGCACCAGTGCCAGGGTGATCATCGCCTGCGACCAGGCGCCAATGGCGCCAATGGCAATCAGCGAAATCAGCGTGGCGATCCCCATTCCTGCGCTACCGAACTGCCAGGCGATCAGCGAGAACAAAACGATCGCGACCGGCGCTGGCATACCGAGCATCAGCTGCTGGAAGCCGTTGAGGATGTAATCCACCGGGACGCGGATCCCCTGAAAGAGCGGACGAAAATGCGTTACTACCCAGTCGATCCCCTCCGTGACCCAGCTATCGAGTGGGATCAGCGTTTTATGGAACGGATCCATAATGTTGAAGTGTTCTGGCGCAGGCGCAGGTGCGCTGTTGAGCCAGTCCGCCGCGCCACCGCCATCGGCAGGTGCTGGCGTGGAGCCCCACGCATCGGCAGATTGCGCAGCGCTGTCCGCTGCTTCAGTGGTGCCCCATGGGTTAGATTGATCGGTCATTGTTTGCTCCCTCGCGATCTAAAGCCTGCAGCAACATGCGTTTTGAGATGATGCCGACGTACTGTTGTTCTTCCCCGACGACCGGAACGGCACACGGTGCCTGGCCGACGTGGGAGAGCAACTCGCTGAGCGGCGTTTCGGCGTCCACGGCAAGGGGAGCGTCAATTAACGCCGCATCGATTCCCTGATTTTCGCTAAGGGCGGTTTTCAGGGAGTCGATGGAGACAATGCCGACAAATTTATTGCCGCGTTCAACCAGATAACCATATTCACGGTCTTCGTCCTGCAGAAGCTTAAGCGCGGAGCGTGGACCGAAACCTGGCGTTTTACGGATAATGCCGTTTGGCGTTCGACGGGCAATATCTTTCGCGCTAAACACATGGCTAATATCCACGCCGCGGAAGAAGGTACGCACGTAATCATTTGCCGGATTATTCAGTATTTCATCCGGCGTGCCGACCTGCACCACCTCACCATTTTGCATAATGGCGATTCGGTCGCCAATACGCATGGCTTCATCTAAATCATGGGAAATAAAGACAATGGTTCGCTGATGTTTTGCCTGTAATTTTACCAGCTCATCCTGCATCTCGGTGCGAATTAACGGGTCGAGCGCGGAGAAGGCTTCATCCATTAATAATATGTCTGGATTAATGGCTAATGCGCGGGCTAAGCCCACACGCTGACGCATCCCGCCGGAAAGTTCATCCGGGTAGGCGTGAGCATAATTTTCGAGCCCAACCTGACGCAGCGCATCAAGCGCTTTTTCCTGACGTTCTTGCGCAGCAACGCCCGCTAATTCCATACCGAAAGCGGCATTATCCAGCACCGTCATATGCGGCATTAGCGCGAATGACTGGAACACCATTGCAATCTTCTTTCTGCGCACCTCGCGGAGCTCTGCGTCTGATATTCTGGCGATATCCACGCCGTCAATCAGCACCTGTCCGCGGGTGGGTTCAATCAGGCGATTGAGAAGGCGAACCATAGTGGATTTACCCGAACCGGATAACCCCATGATGACAAAAATCTCGCCTTCTTCAATGGCCAGACTGGCGTCTTTAACGCCAAGCGATAGCCCGGTTTTTTCCAGAATTTGCTCTTTCGTAAGGCCTTTTTCAATATATTTGAATGCGCGCTGTGGATGCTCGCCAAATACTTTATAAAGATTTTTCACTTCTAATTTAATTGCCATGCAATAGAGAGTGTCCTGTTATTTGTTTATGCCAATATGATTACCATGGTAAATTGTTAACGGGCATAACCCTAACATACTGAGAATCTGAGACAACCCTGCGTTTGCTTATGGTGGGGATTTTCAGGTAAGCGAAACGGCTGAATTTCCCATGAGTAAAGGGCTGAGCGTCATTTGAGTTTTTCTTAAATTTTTGCTGCTGCATCGGGGAATTTCGCCTGAATCGGTGTGATTCAGGCGAATATGACGGAGGAATTACAGTGTAGTTCCCAGGGAAATATTCTGGTAGAAATAAAGGGATTTATATTTAATTAATGAACGTTAATTCACTCATTAAAAATCCCAGTCTTCGTCTTTCGTCTCCACCGCTTTGCCCATCACATACGATGAACCGGACCCGGAGAAGAAATCGTGGTTTTCGTCGGCATTAGGCGACAGCGCCGCTAGAATGGCCGGGTTCACTTCCGCCATCTCCGGTGGGAACAGCGCCTCGTAACCAAGGTTCATCAGCGCCTTGTTGGCGTTGTAGCAGAGGAACGCTTTGACGTCTTCTTCCCAGCCCGTTCCGGCGTACAGTTCTTCGGTATAGCTCAGCTCGTTATCGTACAGATCCATCAGCAAATCGAGCGCAAACCCTTTTAGTTCATCGCGTTTTTCCGTACTGATTTTCTCCAGACCTTTCTGGTATTTATAGCCGATGTAATACCCGTGCACCGCTTCATCCCGAATGATGAGCCGAATCAGGTCGGCGGTGTTGGTGAGCTTGCCCCGGCTCGACCAGTACATTGGCAGCCAGAAGCCGGAGTAGAAGAGGAAGGATTCCAGAAACACGCTGGCGACCTTCTTTTTCAGCGGCTCGTCGGCCCGATAATACTCAAGCACCAGCGCAGCCTTGCGCTGCAATGACGCGCTCTCTTCACTCCAGGCGTAAGCCGCATCCACGTCTTTGGTCTGGCACAGCGTGGAAAAAATCGAGCTGTAAGAGCGGGCGTGCACCGCCTCCATAAAGCTGATGTTCGACATCACCGCCTCTTCATGCGGTGTCAGCGCGTCAGCCATCAACGCCGGGGCACCAACGGTGTTCTGGATGGTGTCCAGGAGCGTCAGGCCGGTAAAGACTCGGATCGTCAATTGTTGCTCGGCATGGCTCAGGGTTTGCCAGGCCGGAATATCATTGGAGAGCGGGACTTTTTCCGGCAGCCAGAAGTTGCTGGTCAGGCGGTTCCATACCTCCAGATCTTTATCGTCCTGGATTTTGTTCCAGTTAACGGCATTCACGCGTGACAGTTTCATCCTTTCTCCTTACAGCGCGCAGGACACGCAGCCTTCGATTTCGGTGCCTTCCAGCGCAAGCTGGCGCAGGCGAATGTAGTAAAGCGTTTTGATGCCTTTCTTCCAGGCGTAGATCTGCGCTTTGTTGATATCCCGCGTGGTGGCGGTATCCGGGAAGAAGAGCGTCAGCGACAGCCCCTGATCCACGTGTTTTGTCGCTTCGGCGTAGGTATCGATGATTTTTTCCGGGCCGATTTCATACGCATCCTGATACAGCGCCAGGTTGTCGTTGGTCATAAACGGGGCAGGGTAGTAAACGCGTCCGGTCTTGCCTTCCTTGCGAATTTCAATTTTCGACACAATCGGATGAATGCTCGACGTGGCATGGTTGATATACGAGATAGACCCGGTGGGCGGCACGGCCTGGAGGTTCTGGTTATAGATACCGTGGCGCATCACGTCATCACGCAGCTGCTGCCACATCTCGCGCGTCGGCAGGGTTATCCCCGCGCGGGCAAAGAGATCGCGCACTTTTGCGGTTTTCGGCTGCCACTCACCTTCAAGATACTGGTTAAAATATTCCCCGCTGGCGTAGCGCGACTGTTCAAATCCCGCGAACCGCTGGTTGCGCTCGCGCGCCAGCATCATTGAGGTGTGCAGCGCATGCCAGGTGATGGTATAGAAATAGAGGTTAGTAAAATCCAGCCCTTCCGGACTGCCGTAGGCGATGCCTTCGCGTGCCAGGTAGCCGTGAAGGTTCATCTGCCCCAGGCCGATAGCGTGCGATGCGGCGTTACCCACTTCAATAGACGGCACGCTGCGGATGTGGCTCATGTCCGATACCGCTGTCAGCCCGCGGATGGCGGTCTCCACCGTGCGGCCAAAGTCGGGGGAATCCATGGTGTGGGCAATATTCAGCGACCCGAGGTTGCAGGAGATATCCTTGCCGATGTCAGCGTAGTCCAGGTTCTCGTCGTAGGCTGACGCGCTGTTGACCTGCAAAATCTCCGAGCACAGGTTGCTCATGTTGATGCGCCCGGCAATCGGGTTCGCGCGGTTTACCGTATCCTCGTACATGATGTACGGATAGCCAGACTCAAACTGGATTTCTGCCAGCGTCTGGAAGAAATCGCGGGCGTTGATGGTTTTTTTGCGGATGCGCTCGTCGGCTACCAGTTCCTCGTAGCGCTCGCTGATGGCTACGTCGCCAAAAGGTTTGCCGTAAATACGCTCAACGTCATACGGCGAAAAGAGCGCCATCTCGGCATTCTCTTTGGCCAGTTTAAAGGTGATATCCGGGATCACCACCCCCAGCGACAGGGTTTTGATACGGATTTTTTCGTCGGCATTTTCGCGTTTGGTATCCAGAAAACGCAGAATATCGGGATGATGCGCGTGCAGGTAAACCGCCCCGGCGCCCTGGCGTGCGCCAAGCTGGTTGGCGTAGGAGAATGCATCTTCCAGCATCTTCATCACCGGGATCACGCCGGAAGACTGGTTTTCAATGCGCTTGATCGGCGCGCCCGCTTCACGCAGGTTCGAGAGCAGAAACGCCACGCCGCCGCCGCGTTTGGAAAGCTGAAGCGCCGAGTTTACCGCACGGCCAATCGACTCCATATTGTCTTCGATGCGCAGCAGGAAGCAGGAGACCAGCTCGCCGCGCTGGGCCTTACCGCAGTTGAGAAACGTTGGCGTGGCGGGCTGGAAGCGCCCGGCGAGGATCTCCTCCATCAGCCGTTCAGCCAACGCTTCATCGCCCTGGGCAAGGGTCAGCGCCACCATCACGACGCGATCTTCAAAATGCTCCAGGTAACGTTTACCGTCGAAGGTTTTCAGGGTGTAGCTGGTGTAATACTTCCACGCGCCGAGGAAGGTCTGGAAACGAAAACCGCTCGCATGCGCGCGCTCGAAAAGCTTCACCACGAAGGCGCGGTCGTAGCGGGTCAGCACGCGCTCCTCGTAATAGCCCTCTTTAACCAGAAAGTCGAGGCGTTCCTGCTGGTTGCCAAAAACGACGCTGTTTGGACGGACGTGGGCGGCAAAAAAGGCCTCCACCGCCTCATGATCTTTGCCAAACTGAATGCGCCCCCCCCGATCATAGAGGTTAAGCATCGCGTTTAATGCGTGGTAATCAGGTGTTGCCTGGATTATCCGTTCTGCGGTTGTCGTTGCCAAAATTCGTTCACTCCTTTTCGCACATTTTCTACGTCCTGCTGTGTCCCCATCAGTTCGAAGCGATAGAGATACGGCACGCCGCATTTTTGAGAGATGACATCCCCGGCGCGGCCAAAGGCATCGCCGAAATTGCGATTGCCTGCCGCGATCACGCCACGGATAAGCCTGCGGTTATGCGGATCGTTAAGAAAGCGGATCACCTGGCGAGGCACGGCGCCTGCCGTACCGCCACCGCCATAGCTGGGCACCACCAGAATGTAAGGTTCGTCTACCTGAATACGTTCCCGCTCATTAAGCGGAATACGCACCGCAGGCAGCCCGACGCGCTCGATAAAGCGAAGCGTGTTTTCCGAGCTGCTGGAGAAGTAGACCAGCCCACTCATGCGCTGGCGGCCTGGGCGCTCAGACGGTTAATCATGTCCGGGCGAAAGCCGGACCACCGGGTTTCACCGGCAATGACCACCGGGAGCTGACGGAATCCCTGCGCCCGAAGGGTCTCAGCGGCCTCAGGCTGCTGGTCGATATTCACCATCTCAAAAACCATTCCACGGCTTTCCATCGCCCGTTTGGTGGCGTGGCACTGAACACAATTGTTACGAGTGTAAATAATAATGCTCATGATTCGCATTTCCATTTAAAATGAGAGAGCGGCGCGAGTCATCGCGTCAGGTTGTGTGTGTCTTGCTAAAGGGGATACTAGATGTAGTTATCTTAAGTTTCAACCATACAAGATATGGGAAATTCAGATTGATGTTGCCCTGGTGATGAGCTCAGCGGGGAAGGGCGGGCTGCACGGGTTTTTCAAAGGATAAGGCAAAGAAAAGCCCCGGCGCCTGAGGCCACCGGGGCTGATGAGAAGCCGCACTTATTTTCGCAGGCTGAGCAGGGCGCCGACAAAGATGCCGACCGCTGCGACCGTTCCCAGCGTACACAGTGGCTTTTCACGTACAAAGGTCGTTGCACAGCTTGCCATGTCGCAGGCAGCCTGCGTGGCGCGTGAACGTCCGTTCATTCTGGCGCGGGTTTCACGGAGCAGAGACTGAGCCTTACGTTTTGCGGCATCCGCTTCGTCCTTCGCGTCAGATCCCCAGGACTTCAGCACCTCTTCCAGCGTGTCCGCTAATTGGCTGACATCATTACGAATATCCTGCGCGTCGTCGTTAATATCGTTTCGGTTCGGTCTGTTAAACATACGATCCTCCGTAAATTTGCGTTCCCGATCAGTTTAGTTCAGAAATTTAATATCTGAAGCGCGTCACGCGTTATCCGGCAGTTTATGGACTATTCTGAAAGCCCTGCTAATGCTGAATACTGTAAGGTTGCCGGGCAGGAAAAGATAACGAGGAAAAGATATGTATTTACGACCTGACGAGGTGGCACGCGTTCTTGAAAAAGAGGGATTCACCATGGATGAGGTGACGTCAAAAGCGTATGGATATCGCCGCGGTGAGAATTATGTGTATGTTAATCGTGAAGCCAGAATGGGACGTACTGCTCTCATTATTCACCCGACGCTGAAAGACAGAAGTCTGTCATTTGCTGAGCCTGCCTCGGATATTAAAACCTGCGATCATTATCAGCAATTCCCGCTCTATTTAGGCGGAGAAACGCATGAGCATTATGGTATTCCGCATGGCTTCAGTTCGCGCATGGCGCTGGAGCGGTTTCTGAAGGGACTGTTTGGCGACGTACAGTAAACTGGCGACTGGCATTCGCCAGTCGCTTCACATCACGCTTTCGCCTGGCTGTACTGACTGACTTTGAACAGACGGCGGCAGTAGTCGAGGAAATAGCCGTATACGGCGCCCATCAACATCGAAATAACGATATTCGAACTGACCGCCGCGACGATCTGGTGCCAGTCTGCGCCCACGGTTAACAGAATAGCCACATATACCGGAGACTGGAACGTCACATAAGCCAGCACGTCCGCCAGGTTTTTTACCCAGCCTGCGGGGCTGATACGACGAGCGAAACGCATGACCGCATCGCGGTATAACCCGTATGGCCATGCGATAATAATGTTGACCGGGATGGCCACCAGACGCGAAGAAAGTGACTGCTCAAAGGTCATTCCTGAGAGGAATATTTCAATCAGCATGTTCACGACGGAACAGTAAACAACCATCGCAAAAGTATCCGCCACAGCATGGCGCAGGCGAGATTGCGGCGAGAACATGTCTGAACTCCTTGAGAAGAACACAGTGGAAACGATTTCCCTTCGGCGATTAGTGCTTTAGGTTGCTTTGTTTGACGCGTATAGCGTATCTCTCTGCGTTTAAACTAACAACTAGTGATTAATTTTTATTTAATCACCTTTTGTCCACAAAATTCTCTAAAATTGAGTGTTTTTTGTTCTGCTCGTTATAATCTGTCTTGTTATGGTTATTTTTCATAAAAAACAAAGACTTGATTTTCGAGGCGGCCAGGGTGAGTCATCCTTGTCTGGATGGCGGCGCAGTATGCTGTAATTTGAATTAAAGTTGACCATTTATATTGATGTGGTGATTAGATTCGCACCAGGCTCGCCGGCATCCTGCGTTATTATTAACGTTAATATTTAAATATATTTACACTGATGCCCCTGCGGACCCTTGGGTAGATATTCTGGCCGAAATGAATTATTCTGTGGGTGATTTATCTATTTACCCCAAAGAAAAGGTTTTCAAATAATATGTCTTTGACGTTACAGAATCTTAATAATATCCGAACCCTGCGCGCGATGGCGCGTGAATTATCCCTGGACGTTCTTGAGGAAATGCTGGAAAAGGTCAGGGTCGTTACTGAAGAGAAACGCAGTGAGCTGGCGGAATTAGAGCAGCAGCGTGCTGAGCAGCAGGAGAAAATTAATGCCCTGCTGGAGCTGATGAAAGCCGATGGTATTTCACCGACCGATCTGCTGGGTTCCGAGCTGGCGCAGACGGGTAAACCGACTAAAAAGCGTAAACCGCGTGAAGCGAAATATCGCTTTATTGATCAGAACGGTGAAGAGAAAACGTGGACCGGCCAGGGCCGCACGCCGAAGCCTATTGCCAGCGCGCTGGCAGAGGGTAAAACGCTGGATGATTTTCTGATCTAATGCGTGAGCCGGGCGGTAATCGCCGCCCGGTTGTTTGTTCAGCAGACGCCGAAATCACCTTCTTCACTATACGGCGCCAGATCGGCCGCTTTCAGGGTATATTTTTCGCCTTGTTCATTACTGGCCTGAACCGCCACAACGCTTTCACCATTCACTTCGAGCACTTTCAGCTTCGGGCCGCCTTTACGCGGTTGCACATAATCACCGACAGAAAACATATTACCTCCTCATCGTTTAAGCGATCTTCACCTTAGCCCACGTATGACGCCGGGTACAGTGACTTTCACAGATTACTGCTTATGAGGTACGCCGGTTCCATGGCATCACCTTGAGCAGTCTCGCCATACCGCAAAATCCCGTTACACCGGCGAACAGCAGCCCGGCGCCCACAAAACCGCTGAGCAGGAAAAAGCCGCTGGAGACGCTATAGCCCAGCACCACGCCGCAGAGAATCAACAGCCCGGCCGCGATTTGCACCTGACGCATCAGCGGGAGAGGCTGGGATTTATCTTCAACGGTCAGCAGCCCGGCCTGCTTCCAGCCCTGAATGCCCCCCTCGACCACAAATGCCTGAGCGGGTGACGCCGCCTGGGCCAGGCGGTCAGCATTCCCGGACGTCCTGGCACCGGACTGACAGTGAAAAAGCACTATTTCACCCGCCCGTGCGTTAAGTCCGCCGGGTAAGGTGGCTAGCGGTACTGACTCTGCCCCGGAAATATGCTCGCGGGCATATTCGTCGGTATCACGAATATCTATGAGTCTGGCGCCCTCGGCTACGCGGGCTTTGGCCTGTTGCGGTGTAATCAGCGGAAGTGACATGGCGACTCCTTACGGACAATAAAGGGTTTTCAGGGTGCTGATGAGCTGAAGCACCGCATCGTTTTTAATGAAATAAAGAATGCGCTGCGCCTCACGGGTGCTGTCGATAAGTCCTTCCTCACGCATACGCGCCAGATGCTGCGACGTGGCGGAAGGGCTCAGCCCGGTGGCACGCGCCAGGTCGCCCGCACGGGTGCCGGGAGCTCCGCATAATGTGCAGAGGATCAGCAGCCGACGTGGATTACTCATCGCTTTCAGCAGTGCGGCGGCCTGCTCAGCGCTGGCCTGGAGTTGTTCAAGTTCAGTCATTTTAGTTTAGCATTTCCTTAATTAAGTAAATTCTAAACTATTACGGTGCGTTACACCACTGCCAAAAGCGTAAAAGAGGGTAAATGGGACGGGTCTGGATGGCAGAAGCCGATAAACTGGCTACGCTTAGAGTCATACTCTTATTTATTTTCAACTGGTTAGCTTGTACGGAGTGCTTATGGGTTTTTGGCGTATTGTCTTTACGATTATTCTTCCTCCGCTGGGCGTGCTGCTCGGTAAGGGGTTTGGCTGGGCGTTTATCCTGAATATTCTTTTGACCTTGCTGGGTTACATTCCCGGTCTTATCCACGCGTTTTGGGTACAAACCAAAAGCTAAGCCCGCCAGAGTAAATCGCTATAGATGTTCGTCAGCACGCCCGCTGGACCAAACTGTTGTTTGATCCAGCGAGTGACCTGGCCGGTCGCCGCATGTTGTGTGGCAAGCAGCATGCGGGAATCCTGACGCGGATTGTTGATGCGTCGGGTGACCAGTAGCCCGTCTTCTACCGCCTCGCGGGCCATGTATTCCGGCAAAAAACCAATCCCTTCTCCCAGAATCTGACACTGGCACTTGGTGTTGAAATCCGGCACCAGTATCGCCTCCTGGCCGTGCAGCAGCCAGCCGACCTTCTTATTAATGGTGTGCGCGGTATCTTCCACCATGATGTTGGGATATAGCCGCAGCTGGCTCTCCGCAATCGGCTCGGGGACAAAGGCCAGCGGATGTTCCGGTGCGATAGCAAATACCCAGCGGATGGCGCCAATCTCGGTGTAATCAATGCCGCCGCCGTCGAGCAGGGTGTCCGGCGCACCAATCGCGATATTAGCCTGGTTGTTGATGATGGAATCCCAGACGCCGTTATACACCTCGGTGGTCACCGTGATCTGGCAGGTGGGAAACTGCTTTTTCAGCACCTGCAGCAGGCGTGCAGTATGGCGTGGAGTATACAAAAGCTGATTGATACAGATACGCACCCGCGCCTCAATGCCCTGCGAAATGGTATCAATTCCGCGCTTGATGGCGTGAAAGTCGTTCAGCAGGTCGGTTGCCTTGCGGTAAAAGTAAAAGCCAGATTCGGTCAGCTCAATGCTGCGCGTGTTACGCACAAACAGCACCACGTCCAGCCCGGTCTCCATGCGTTTAATGGTGTAACTGATGGCCGAGGTGGTCACGCCCAGCTCGGCGGCGGCTTTGCTGAAACTGCCAAAACGTGCCGCAGTGGTGAAGGCCAGCAGGTTCTCTTCGGTAAAGATGGAATTCATATTACGGCTCCTGGTTGCCATCAGTTTTGAACATATTTTAACAGCGCTGTTACATCACATTTGAAGCCGGTCACAGTTCTGACTATTTGCTCAGGGCCGCGCGGTACAAGGCTTTTTCAGCCATAAGGATAATGCAGCCTGAGGCGCTAAAAAGCGGTAAAACATAAGAAAAAGGTTGCACAGACGCACGTTTTAGCTGAACCGTTGAATTTAACTCAACAATGAATTGCCTGTCGATGAATGAATTTTAAGCGGATTCTTTTATCACCAGGCTGTTGCTATTCTCAGGTCATCAGAAATGAAACATAGGGAGTCTGAATATGTCTGCAACTGCACTGGTGACGGAATTTCTGCTGGCGGCAGAAGAGGGGAACGTCGACGCGCTAAAAGCCTGTCTGGAGAAAGGCGTCGATATTAACGCCACCAACCGCCAGAAAAGAACCGCCATTATTATTGCCAGCCTGAAAAAGCATTATGCCTGTGTGGAATTTTTAATTGCAGCCGGTGCGGATATTGATAAACAGGACCAGACCTGTTTTAACCCCTTCCTGATTAGCTGCCTGACCAATGATTTAACGTTACTGCGCATCGTTCTTCCGGCAAATCCGGACCTGGATCGCCTGACGCGCTTCGGTGGCGTGGGGATTACCCCGGCCAGTGAGAAAGGCCACGTTGAAATTGTGCGCGAGCTGTTGGCAAAAACCGATATTAACGTCAACCACACCAACTTTGTCGGCTGGACGCCGCTGCTGGAGGCCATCGTGTTGAATGACGGCGGCGAGAAACAGCAGGAAATTGTGAAGCTGTTACTGGATAACGGCGCGAACCCGCACATGACCGATAAATACGGTAAAACCCCGCTCGAGCTGGCGCGGGAAAAAGGCTACCACGCGATCGCCGACCTGCTGCTGGCGGCCGGCGCGTAAAAACGACGGTCAGCCTGTTCCGGCTGGCCGCTTAATAAAAAAGCATTTTTACCGACGTGCATTTTGCACGACGGCGGCCCCCTTTTATCCGAAAACAGGTGCAAATAATGCCAACGAAAATCGTGATTAAAAAGAACACTTATTTTGACTCCGTCTCATTAATGTCCGTTTCCACTAAAGCCAATAAATTGCCGGGGGTTGAACAGGCCTTTGTGGCGATGGCGACGGAGATGAATAAAGGCGTATTAAAAAACCTTGGACTGCTGACGCCAGAATTAGAAAACGCGAAAAACGGCGATCTGATGATCGTTATTAAAGGCGATGCGGCGAATGATGAAACGCTGGCGGCCATCGAAGCGTTATTTACGCGCAAAGAGCGTGCAGGCTCCCACGAAGCGCGCTACGCCACGATTGCCAGCGCCAAAACCCATCGCCCGGACAGCAACCTTGCGGTGATCTCCGTCAACGGCACTTTTGCCGCCCGCGAAGCACGTCAGGCGCTGGAAAACGATCTTAACGTCATGCTCTTTTCCGATAACGTGTCGCTCGATGACGAGCTGGCGCTGAAGCAGCTGGCCCACCAGAAAGGGCTGCTGATGATGGGGCCGGACTGCGGCACCGCCATTATCAACGGCGCGGGGCTGTGCTTCGCTAACGCGGTACGTCGCGGGACGATTGGGATTGTCGGCGCATCCGGGACCGGCAGCCAGGAACTCAGCGTGCGCATTCATGAATTCGGCGGCGGTGTGTCGCAGCTGATTGGCACCGGCGGGCGCGATCTCAGCGAGAAAATCGGCGGCCTGATGATGCTCGACGCCATCGACATGCTGGAGGCCGATGAAGGCACCCAGGTGATTGCCCTCATCTCCAAGCCACCCGCACCCGCGGTGGCTGAAAAAGTCCTCGCCCGCGCCCGCGCCTGCCGCAAGCCCGTCGTCGTGTGTTTCCTCGGCCGCAACGTACCGCCCGCTGATGAAGACGGCCTGCAGTTTGCCCGAGCCACCAAAGAGGCAGCCCTGAAAGCGGTACTCCTTACCGGCATCGACAAAGCGTCTCTGGATTTGCACCCGCTCAACTGGCCGCTGATTGAAGAGGTGCGCGCCCGCCTGACCCCGCAGCAAAAATACATTCGTGGGCTCTTCTGCGGTGGGACCCTGTGCGACGAAGCGATGTTTGCGGCGCTCGAGAAGTACGACGACGTCTACAGCAACATCCAGCCGGATCCGGCGAAGCGTCTGAGCGACATCAACGTCAGCCAGGCCCATACCTTCCTCGACTTTGGCGATGATGATTTCACCAACGGCAAACCGCACCCGATGATCGACCCGACCAACCGCATCAGCCGACTGCTGCAGGAGGCGCGCGATCCGCAGGTGGGGGTCATCGTGATGGATTTTGTGCTCGGCTTTGGCGCGCATGAAGATCCGGTTGGCGTGATGCTCGACGCGATCAAAGAGGCGCAGGCGATCGCGAAGGCCGACAGCCGTCCGCTGGCGATCTTAGGCTATGTGCTCGGTACCGACCAGGATCCGCAGAAGCTTGCTCAGCAGTGCCAGCTCCTGACCGATGCGGGCGTCATCTGGGCCAGCAGCAGCACCAATACCGGATTACTGGCTCGCGAATTTGTCTGCAAAGGGGAGAACGCATAATGACCACCTTATTTAACCAGCCGCTGAACGTGATTAACGTCGGTATCGCGATGTTCAGCGACGACCTCAAAAAACAGCACGTTCCCGTGACCCAGCTCGACTGGACGCCGCCAGGGCAGGGCAACATGCAGATCGTGGAGGCGCTCGATCAACTGGCCGAAAAATCGCTGGCGGAGAAAATTGCCGCCGCTAACCACATCGCGCTTGAGCGCATTATTCAGTCCCACCCGGTGCTGGTGGGCTATGACCAGGCGATTAACGTCGTGCCGGGCATGACCCGCACCACCATCCTGCACGCCGGTCCGCCTGTCTCGTGGGAAAACATGTGCGGGGCGATGAAAGGGGCGGTCACCGGCGCGCTGGTGTTCGAGGGGCTGGCGGCGGATCTGGAGGAGGCTGCAAGGCTCGCCGCTTCAGGGGAAATCACCTTCTCGCCGTGCCACGAGCACGACTGCGTGGGCTCGATGGCGGGCGTCACCTCGGCGTCGATGTTTATGCACATCGTTGAGAACAAAACCTACGGCAACCGCGCGTTCACCAACCTCAGCGAGCAGATGGCGAAGATCCTGCGCATGGGCGCCAACGACCAGAGCGTGATTGACCGCCTGAACTGGATGCGCGACGTGCTCGGCCCGATGCTGCGCGACGCGATGAAGATCGTCGGTGAAATCGATCTTCGTCTGATGCTGGCCCAGGCGCTGCACATGGGCGACGAGTGCCACAACCGCAACAACGCGGGCACCACGCTGCTGATCCAGGCCCTGACGCCGGGTCTGATCCAGGCGGGTTATCCTGTTGAGCAGCAGCGTGAGGTGTTCGAGTTTGTCGCCAGCAGCGACTACTTCTCCGGCCCGACGTGGATGGCAATGTGCAAAGCCGCGCTGGACGCCGCCCACGGCATTGAGTACAGCACCGTTGTCACCACCATGGCGCGCAACGGCTACGAGTTCGGTCTGCGCGTCTCCGGCCTGCCGGGGCAATGGTTCACCGGCCCGGCGCAGCAGGTCATTGGCCCGATGTTTGCGGGCTATAAGCCGGAAGACTCCGGGCTGGATATCGGCGACAGCGCAATTACGGAAACCTACGGCATCGGCGGTTTTGCCATGGCGACGGCGCCGGCGATTGTGGCGCTGGTGGGCGGCACGGTGGAAGAAGCCATCGACTTCTCCCGCCAGATGCGCGAAATCACCCTCGGCGAAAACCCGAACGTCACTATTCCGCTGCTCTCTTTTATGGGCATCCCGACTGCCATCGACATCACCAAAGTGGCAGGCAGCGGCATTTTGCCGGTCATTAATACCGCCATTGCCCACAAGGACGCCGGTATCGGCATGATTGGGGCGGGCATCGTTCACCCGCCGTTCAGCTGTTTTGAAAAGGCGCTGTTGACCTTCCGCGATCGCTACGTTTTATAAGGCATGCATCCATGAAAAACATGAAACTGGAGTGGAAAAGAGGTGACTGGGCGGCTTATTTCGGGTTGATGACCAACAACCTGACCAATTTGCTGACCATGATGGGGCTGCTCATTTTTGTCGTCGGCATCCCGAAGGAGATTGTTTATGGACGCATCGCGCCAGCCTTCGGGCTGGCGGTGCTGGTGGCGAGCATCTGTTATGCCTGGTTTGGCCTGCAGATGGCGCGCGCCACCGGGCGCACGGACGTGACGGCGCTGCCGTCCGGCCCGAGCGCGCCGTCGATTTTTACCGTGACCTTCCTGGTCCTCATGCCGGTCTACCAGCAGACCGGGGATGCGGATTTCGCGATTCAGATCGGTCTGGTGTGGTGCTTTGTGGAAGCAATGATCCTCGCGGGCGGTTCGTTCCTCGGGGAGACCATCCGCAAGATGATCCCGCGCACCGTGCTGCTCTCGTGTCTCTCCGGTTTAGGCCTGCTGCTGCTGGCGATGAACCCGATGCTCCAGGCGTTTGAAGCGCCGACCGTGTCATTCATCGTACTGCTGCTGATTTTTATCAACTGGTTCGGCAAAAAGCCGATTTTCGCCAAAATCCCGACCGGTCTGCTGTTGCTGATTGCCGGTACGGCATTAGCGTGGATCTCGGGGCTGCAAAGCCCGGAAGCCATTAAGGCGTCTATGTCATCCTTCGGCTTTAACCCGCCGGAAGTGCACGTCGACAGCTTTATGCAGGGGCTGCCGCACGCGCTACCGTATCTGGCATCCGCCGTGCCGCTGGGGCTGGCGAACTATATCTTTGACCTGGAGAACATCGAAAGCGCCCACGCGGCGGGGGATGAGTACCCGACCCGTAAGGTGATGCTGGCGAACGGTCTGGCGTCGATGCTGGGCTGCCTGATGGGTAACCCGTTCCCGGTCACGGTCTACGTCGGCCACCCGGGCTGGAAAGCGATGGGGGCCAGCATTGGCTACACGCTGGCTTCCGGGGTGACCATGTTCATCGTGCCGCTGTTCGGGCTGGGGGCATTTATGCTCGCCATCATTCCGATGACTGCCATCGTGCCCATTCTGGTGTTTATCGGCGTCGTTACCGCTAACCAGGTGGTGCGGGAAACGCCGAAAGTGGAGGTGCCCGTCATCTTCATCTGCCTGTTCCCGTGGATCGCCAACTGGGCGCTCACCATGATGAACAGCGTGATGAATGCGGCAGGGACCAGCGCAGCGAAAATCGGCACCGACGTGCTGCACAGCAAAGGGATTTACTACGAAGGGTTGATGCATCTCGGCAACGGCGCGCCGCTTGCCAGCATGCTGTGGGGCTGTATCGCTATCTTCGCCATCATCAACAAGCCGCTGCGCGGGGCCGTTGCGGCCGCGGGTGGGGCGCTGCTAGCACTGTTTGGGGTGATCCACGCCCCGGTGGTGGGCTTTGCCGAAGGCAGTTCGCTGATGTTCGTTACGGCCTACCTGATGATGGGCGGCATGTTTGTGGTGAAGCATGTGCTGGATAGCCGCGAAGCGGCGAGCGCTGCGACTGGTACCGTTGCGAAGGAAAACGTATGAAAGAGCTTATGGTCGTCGCCATCGGCGGCAACAGCATTATCAAAGACAACGCCAGCCAGTCGGTTGAGCATCAGGCGCAAGCGGTCAAAGCGGTGGCAGAGTCCGTGCTCGAGATGCTGGCCTCCGACTATGACATCGTACTCACCCACGGCAACGGCCCCCAGGTGGGGCTGGATCTGCGCCGGGCCGAAATCGCTCACGAACGGGAAGGGCTCCCGCTGACGCCGCTGGCAAACTGCGTCGCGGATACCCAGGGCGGAATCGGCTACCTGATCCAGCAGGCACTTAACAACCGTCTGGCGGGGCGCGGGGAGCAAAAAGCGGTCACGGTCGTCACCCAGGTCGAAGTGGATAAAGACGATCCCGGCTTTACGCACCCGACGAAACCGATTGGCGCTTTCTTCAGCGAGGCGCAGCGCAATGATCTGCAGCAGGCGCACCCGGACTGGCATTTTGTCGAGGATTCAGGCCGCGGCTATCGCCGCGTCGTGGCCTCGCCACAGCCGCTGCGCATCGTAGAGGCAGATGCCATCAAGGCGCTGACGCAAAAAGGTTTTGTGGTGATCGGCGCGGGCGGTGGAGGAATTCCCGTCGTGCGCTCGGAGCAGGGCGACTACCGCAGCGTCGACGCGGTAATAGATAAAGATCTCTCCACCGCGCTGCTGGCACGGGAGATCCGCGCCGACGTGCTGGTTATCACCACCGGCGTGGAGAAGGTGTGCATTCACTTCGGCAAGCCGAACCAGCAGGCGCTGGATACCGTCAACGTGGCGCAGATGACGCGCTACATGGAGGAAGGCCATTTCCCGGCAGGGAGCATGTTGCCCAAAATCGTGGCCTCGCTGGAATTTTTACACCACGGCGGCAGGCGAGTGATTATCACCTCCCCGGACTGTCTGCCCGCGGCACTGCGCGGGGAAACCGGTACCCATATTGTGAATGAAGGAAAATAAGATGAATGATAATAAAAGCCGCCGCGAATTTATCAGCCAGAGCGGCAAAATGGTCACCGCCTGCGCGCTGTTTGGTGCCACCGGCTCCGTCGCGTATGCTGCGGATACCGCTGCGCCCGCCTGCGAGACCGGTAAACCGATGAACATCACCGCGAAGCATTACTATCTGGACAACGTGCTGCTCGAAGCCGGGTTTACTTTCGACGGCAGCGTGGCGACGAGCACTCGCACCGAGCTGAAAACGCTGGAGATTAAAGACGGCAAGATCGTCGCCCTGCGCGATAACATTAGCCACGCCGACGCGTCTCTGCCTCACTATGACGCGGGTAAAAAACTGATGCTCCCGGCGATGCGCGACATGCACATCCATCTGGATAAAACCTTCTACGGCGGTCCGTGGCGCTCCCTGAACCGCCCGGCGGGGACCACGATTCAGGACATGATCCGCCTTGAGCAGAAGCTGCTGCCGGAACTGCAGCCCTACACCCAGGAACGCGCGGAGGCACTTATCGACCTGATCCAGTCGAAAGGTTCCACCATCGCCCGCAGCCACTGCAACATTGAGCCGGTTTCCGGCCTGAAAAACCTGGAAAATCTGCAGGCGGTGTTATCGCGCCGCCAGCCTGGCTTTGACTGTGAAATTGTCGCGTTTCCACAGCACGGACTGCTACTTTCCCATTCTGAAAAACTGATGCGCGACGCGATGCAGGCCGGTGCGCACTACGTGGGCGGGCTGGACCCGACGAACGTCGACGGCGCGATGGAGAAATCTCTCGATCTGATGTTCCAGATAGCGCTGGATTACGACAAAGGGGTGGATATTCACCTGCATGAAACCAGCCCGGCGGGCGTGGCGGCGGTGAATTACATGGTGGAAACGGTGGAGAAAACGCCGGAGCTGAAGGGCAAGCTGACTATCAGCCACGCCTTCGCGCTGTCGACGCTTAACGAGCAGGAGGTGGATGCGATTGCGACCCGTATGGCGGCGCAGCAGGTGACCATCGCCTCTACCGTGCCGATTGGTGCCCTCCATATGCCGCTGAAACAGCTGCGTGATAAGGGCGTGTTTGTCATGACCGGCACCGACAGCGTGATCGACCACTGGTCGCCGTACGGCCTGGGAGATATGCTGGAAAAAGCCAATCTTTACGCGCAGCTGTACATTCGCCCGAACGAGCAGACGCTCTCCCGGGCGCTCGGTATCGCGACCGGTGACGTTCTGCCGCTGAACGACAAAGGCGAACGGGTGTGGCCGAAAGCGCAGGACGATGCCAGCTTTGTGCTGGTGGATGCCTCGTGCTCCGCCGAAGCCGTGGCGCGGATTTCACCGCGTACCGCGACGTTCCATAAGGGAAATCTGGTCTGGGGTACTGTGGGCTAGAGGCGAGCCGGATGACGGCTTCGCCTTACCCGGCCTACTGAAACCCTCAAATCATAGGCCGGGTAAGCGCAGCGCCACCCGGCAATGTTTTATACTGGGAGTCACATTCTTAAAGAGGGATCTGCCATGGCACAAAATATCTACGACAACCCGGCGTTTTTCGAAGGCTACGCCCAGCTTCCGCGCTCGGTGCAGGGGCTGGACGGTGCGCCGGAGTGGCCGGCGCTAAAAAGCATGCTGCCCGATTTAACCGGCAAATCGGTTATCGATCTCGGCTGCGGCTACGGCTGGTTTTGTCGCGCTGCGCGCGACCTGGGTGCATCTGACATCACGGGTGTTGATATCTCAGAAAAGATGCTCGCCCGGGCTGCGGAGCTTACCGCTGACCCACAGATTCATTATCAGCGTAGCGATCTGGAGTCGCTGGCGCTCAAAGATAACAGCCTGGACCTGGTCTACAGCTCGCTGGCACTGCACTACCTGCCGGAACTGGATACGTTATTCGCCAACGTTCAGCGCGCGCTTAAACCCGGTGGCAGCCTGGTCTTCTCGATGGAGCACCCCATTTACACCTGCGCCACCCGCCAGGGCTGGCTGACCGACGACAACGGCGAGCGGTTCTGGGGCGTGAATCATTATCAGGACGAGAGCCAGCGCGTCAGCAACTGGCTGGCGGACGGGGTCATCAAGTATCACCGTACGCTGGGCACCACGCTCAACGCGTTGATCAAGGCCGGATTAACGATAAGCGAAGTCAACGAATGGGGGCCAACGCAGGGGCAAATTGCGGCCTGGCCCGCGCTGGCCGAAGAGGCAGAGCGCCCGATGCTGGTGCTGATCGCCGCCCGTAAGGCTCAGTAACCAACCTTATACACCCGACCGCTCTGTACCCCTTCCACGCTGCGGCGATAGGCCTGCGCCACGGTTGCAGCGGGGACGCTCTCAAAGCCGGGGAAGAAACCGTCGTACGCTTCAGCGGATTCCGTCAGGACCGTCGGGCTAATCAGGTTAATGCGGATCCCGCGCGGCAGCTCACAGGCTGCGGCGCGAACAAACCCTTCCAGTGCGGCATTCACGGTGGTGGCGTTTACTCCCTGGGCAATCGGCTCGTGTGCCACAATGCCGCTTATCAGCGTAATCGAGCCACCTTCGTTCAGATAGTGCTGGCCGGTTAGCGCAAGGCGCACCTGCCCCAGAAGTTTATCCTGCAGGCCCTGATTAAAGTCGCTGTCTTTCATGGTCGCAAGCGGGCCAAAGTAGAGTCCACCGCTGGCGGAGACAATGGCATCCACCCGGCCAATTTTCTCGAACAGCGCCTGCACGCTCTCCTGCGAGGTGATATCCACCTGATAGTCGCCCTGGGTACGACCCACGCGGATCACCTCATGACTGCGGCTTAGCGCTTCTGTTACCGCCTGACCGACCGTACCACTGGCACCAATAATCACGATTTTCATAGCAGACTCCTTATGTGTGAGCCTTCATTCTTTAATAAATAAAAAGTCAGATAAACTGGGCTAAAGTTAGAAGATTGCTAACCAGAGGTTCGGAATATGGATAAGCTTCGCGGCATGGAGACGTTTATCGAGGTGGTAGAAAGCGGCAGCTTTACCGGCGCGGCCTCCCGCCTTGAGATGTCGGCGGTCATGGTGGGAAAGTATATTGCGTTGCTGGAGTCCCAGCTTGGCACCCGCCTGCTTGAGCGTAACACGCGTCGTCAGAGCCTGACGGATGCGGGCCGCGTCTATTTTGAAGAAGCCAGACGGGTGCTGGAGCAGGTCTCAATCGCCGAAAACGCGGTTGAACGCCTGCGTGCCACACCGGCCGGAACCCTGCGCGTCACGGCGCCTACGTCGTTTGGCGGCTGCGTGATCGCCCCACTCACCGCCACCTTTTTACAACGTTACCCGCAGGTGCGCATCGAACTGGATCTGACTAACCGAATGGTCGATCTGGTGGAGGAGGGGGTCGATTTGGCCATTCGCATTGGTGATATTCGCAATGACGATCTGGTGGCGAAATATTTGTGCCCCTACAACATGGTGATCTGCGCCGCACCGGACTATTTAGCGCGACACGGTACGCCGCAAACGCCTGCCGATCTGGTGGATCATCTGTGTCTTTCGCACACGGTATGGACCGCGCGTAACGAGTGGCGGCTACCGGGCGTGGAAGGGGAAGTACGCTGGAAGCGTGATGCCATCTTAAGATGTAACGACGGCTATGGCCTGCGTATGGCGGCACGCGCAGGGGCGGGGCTGTTGCTACAACCGGAAGTGCTGGTGGCGGAAGAGCTGGCAAGCGGCAGGCTGATTCGGGTACTGGAGCCGTTCACCCCCGCGCCGAGGCCGGTGCATTTATTGTGGCGCCAGGATTTACGTCCTCTTCCGAAGCTAACGGAATTTATCGCTCATATTCTGCTAAGATTGGGCACAATATAAAAAAAGAAGGTAATCAAAGAATGTCTGCAAACAAACTCGCCAGCAGCGCGCAGGGCCTGCAATCATCTGCCATCCGTGAATTATTAAAACATAGCAAAATGGCTGGCGTGATTTCGCTGGGCGGAGGGATTCCGAACCCCGATTTGTTCGATCACGAAGGGCTTAAAATAGCCGCGGATGCCGTCTTATCGCAACATTTTGGCGAGGCGTTTCAGTATGGTCTGACCGAAGGTTTTCCAGGACTGCGGGAAGAGATCCAACGCATCTGTGAAGGACGAGGCATTGCCTGTAAAGCCGATGACGTGGTGGTGACGTCCGGTTCGCAGCAGTCTCTCGACGTGCTGGCGCGTGCATTAATCAACCCAGGCGATACCGTCGTCGTCGAGCGTCCAACCTATCTTGCCGCGCTGCAGGTTTTCGGCCTGGCGCAGGCGAATTTTGAATCCGTCGGCACCGACGGCGACGGCATGAAGGTCGACGAACTTGAGGCGCTGGTGGCAAAGAAAACCATCAAAGCGGTTTATATCGTCCCGACCTTTGGTAACCCGGGCGGCGTGACGCTCTCTGAAGCGCGTCGTAAACAGCTGGTGGAATTATCGAAACGCTATGATTTCGTCATTATTGAAGACGACCCGTACAGCGAAATTAACTACACCGATGAGGTCTTCCGCCCGTTAATTGCCCATGCCAAAGATATCGGCAACGAAGAGAACGTGGTCTACACCTCAACCTTCTCTAAAATACTCGCGCCAGGCACCCGCGTAGGCTGGGTGCTGGTGCCGGAGTGGCTGAAGCGTGCGGTGGTGAACCTTAAGCAAACCACCGATCTGCACACCAGCACGCTGTCGCAGTTAATGACGTATGAGTACCTGAAAACCGGTCGCCTGGCCGGGCAGATTAAGATGATCCGCGAAGCTTATCGCCAGAAATACCAGACCTTCGCCACCGAACTGGAAGCGGAGCTGGGTGATGTGATGTCGTTCCACAAGCCTAAAGGCGGCATGTTCCTGTGGGCGAAAATGAACAACGGTATGAATACCACCCGCTGGCTGGAAAAGACGTTAAGCAACGGCGTGGTATTTGTCCCGGGCGAGTTTTTCTACTGCAATGAGCCGGACCAGACCACGCTGCGCATGTCGTTTGTGACACCAACAGATGAGCAGCTGAAAGAGGCGGTGCAGCGCCTGAAGAAATCGCTTTAAAAGACCTGCGCATAATGGCATTCCTGCCGTTATGCGCAATACGCGTTCAGGGCGGCACGGGCCGCGATCGTTCATGGTGAGTTCCATGTTTGAATTTCTGATCGGTGTTGTTACGCACACGCCCGCCTGGGTGTGGGTGTTGTTTATCTTCCTCATCTCCCGTGGTATCAAAGCCCGCAGGCCCGCCACCGTTACGCTGGAGAGGCTTGCCATTATCCCGGCGATCTTTCTGGTGTGGGATATTTACGATCTGGTGGTCTATCGCACGTTGACCCCTGCGACTGTCGCATTGTGGACGGCGGGGATCTTCGCCGGTGCCGCGCTGGGGTATCTCCTGATTAAGCGGGCGGTTATCACCCGGGCAGATGCGCCGCGTACGCTTTACCGCCAGGCAGACTACACCGCGCTGCCGTTTATGATGTTGGCGTTTGGCGTGAAGTATGTGCTGGGGGTGATGAGCGCGGTTTCGCCTCAGACGATGCAACAACCTGCCATGAGCGCGCTGGCGATCGTCTCCGGCGGCGTGTTTGCCGGCGTATTTCTAGGGAAATTTGCGCGGTATGTTGGGGTGTATAATCGTACCGCACTTCGCCGGGCGGAATGAACTTCGTTAACTGGCGGCAGCTGACTCGCGTCATGCGGGCAATGGAGTGGCTGGCGGCGGGGAAGCCGGTAGGGTGGATTGCGCTGTCCTGCGGCTACAGCAGCGTCAGCGCATTCATTGAGGTTTTCAGAACATGGACCGGTAAAACGCCGGGGCAGTGGGCGATTAAAGAAGACCCTTTTGCGCGAAGGTCATGCGGGTAGCTTCGTTGAGATCCAGATCTTTTAACGATTCCGGATTAACCCAGGCGATCTCCTGAAACTCCTCATTAAACGTGACGTCCCGGTTGGCGCTCATGCAGTCGAAGATCAGATAGATCATATAAATCTCCTCGTTGGTGCCATCGGCGTAGGTTTTTACCCTGATGTCATCGCGAAAAGCCCATGGCGTGACCGAGACGATCTCCAGCGCTTCGCCCAGCTCTTCGCGGATCTCACGGCGCAACGCCTGTTCCATGGTTTCTCCCGGTTCCATTCCGCCGCCGGAGAGGGCCCATTGACCGGGAAACACGCCGCGATCGTCGGCCATTTTACACAGCAGATAGGCACCGTCGTTCTGGATGATGGGGCAGACAATGGTTCGTTGGCGCATGATTTCTTCCTGAAAAATGAATTTGGGCTACTTTAGCAGATAAGGCGGGGGAGGTTATGTTAGGGGGGGGGATTCTCATCCCTCGGTTTTCCACATTTTGTTGCAGATTCAGCCAGAATTCAGCGCTGATATCGAATGCTTTCGCCCGTTTTAACGCCCTATCGGCGGTGAATTTTTTCTGTGTTGCGGTCTGACGCCCTCACCCCAACCCTCTCCCACAGGGAGAGGGAGAAAACCGCATTCCCCTTAGCTTTAGTGTGTAGGACTGGTAAGGCGATTGACTACCGCTCCCGCAGCGCCTCTTTCGCCCGGTTAAACGGCTTAATCAGATAATCCAGCACCGTTTTCTCGCCGGTCTTGATGTCCACTGTCGCAATCATGCCCGGTACAATCGAGAAGTGCCTGCCCGCTTTATTGACCAGGTAATCCTGGCTGGTGCGGATAAACACCCTGTAATAGAACACTTCCGGCTTGGCTTCGTCCTGGATGGTGTCCGGTGAAATGGTCTCTACCACCCCATGCAGACCGCCGTAGATGGCGTAATCGTAGGCGGTGATTTTGACCAGCGCCTCCTGGTTCGGGTGGATAAAGGCGATATCGCGCGGTGAGAGGCGGGTTTCAATCAGCAGGTGATCGTCCACCGGCACAATCTCCATCAGCTCACCGTTAGGCGGGATCACGCCGCCGATGGTGGTGACTTTGATGTTTTTCACGATCCCGCGCACCGGGGATTTTACCGTCAGGCGGGTGACGGAATCCTGGCGGCCTTTAAGGACCGCGGAAACCATATCCACTTCAGCGTTAGCCTTGGATAACGCTTCGCGCGCCTGAACGTAATACTGCGAGCGCACGTCGGTGAGCTTCAGCTCCAGGTCACTTTTCTGTCGCTGCAGGCGCAGCACCTCCACATGGCTGGCGGCCCCGGTTTTAACCAGCCTTTGGGTGATCGCCAGCTCTTTATTGGCGAGATCTAACGCGGCGCGCAGCTCCCGTTGGGTATCATCCAGTTGCGCACGGCGGGAGTTGTAGAGTCGCGTTTCGGCGGCAATCAGATCCGGCCATTTTGCCAGCGAAGGCGGGAAGGTTAGCGGGAGATCGTTCACCTCGGCATTCAGACGTGCGCTGGAAGCCAGTGACGCGCGGTAGCGCGCTGCACTTTCACCGACGTTCGATTCGGAACGCGTCGGATCAAGTCGCGCCAGCACCTGTCCGGCCTGCACCTGATCGCCCTCATGAACGTTCAGCTCGGTGAGGATCCCGCCGTCGAGCGACTGTAATACCTGTTCGCGCGAGCTGGGGATGACTTTCCCCGAGCCGGTTGAGACCTCATCCAGCACGCCAAACCATGCCCAGACGCCCAGGGCCACAAACATCAGCAACGAGAAGATGACGATTCGACGCGCGCCGGTGTAGCCACTTTCGGATTCAAGCGCGTTATCCAGATCGTCCATTGCGGCAACGTCACGCTGACTGATTTTCATTTTTCCACTCCCGTCCGGTTGCTGCCTGCTGCTGCTGTTGCTGAATGCGGCTGTTGTTAAGCGCCTGCGCTTTTGGCGCGTCCATCACCAGCATCCCTTCTTTCAGTACGACCACGCGCTCCACCAGCTCCAGCACCGGCACGCGGTGGGTGGCGACAATCAAGGTACGGTTGCCGAGCCAGTCGCCCAGACGCTGGATAAACTCCCGTTCAGTGTGCTCATCCAGCGACGCGGTCGGTTCATCCATCAGCACGATATTCGGATCGCGCAGTAGCATCCTCGCCAGCAGAATGGACTGCCGCTGCCCGCCGGAAAGCCCCACGCCGTTTTCCATGATCGGGTAGTCCAGCCCTTTGGGCAGTTTCTGCACAAAGCCCGCTGCGCCGGTTAACTCCAGCGCCTCGAAAATTTCTTCGTCGGTGGCGCGTGGCATGCCAAGGGTGATGTTCTCGCGCAGGGTGCCGTAAAACAGCCGCGCGTTCTGGGTCATAAAGCCGACGTTGCGCCGCACGTCCGCCACGTCGAGATGTGGCAGGCTGAGGTTATCAAGCCGCAATTCGCCCGCCGCCAGATCCATTCCGCCCGCCATGGCCTGTAGCAGTGTCGACTTGCCCGCGCCGTTACGTCCGAGGATCGCCACTTTCTCGCCCGGCTTGATCTCCAGACGGTTAATGCGTAGCGCCATGCGCGGATCGTCCGGTTGATAGCGGAACTGCGCCTGTTCGAAAAGATAGTGTCCGCGCAGGACGTCCTGGCGGATCGGCGTCTCTTCGCGCTGGTTCTCGGTCGGCAACTGCATAATGCTGTCCAGCCCCTCTTTGGCGGCCTTCACCTGCTGCCAGCGGGCCAGCACGCCGCACAGCGTCGCCATCGGCGCGATCATCCGGGAGGCCAGCATCGACGCGGCAACCACCGAACCGGTGGTCAGGGTGCCGTCGATCACCATTGGCGCGCCGACCACAATCACCGTGGCATAAACCAGGCTCTGGATGGTCATCCCCCAGCTGATCAGGTTCTGCGTCAGTTCGCGGGTGCGCAGGCCGGATTCGGCGGTGATCTGGATATAGCTGTTCCACTGTTGCAAAAAGCGGTTTTCCGCCTGCATCAGCTTGATGTCCTCCAGCCCCTGCACGCTCTCCACCAGCACCGCGTTGCGCAGGGTTGATTCATGCGCCGACTGCTTCGCCAGCTCCGCCAGTTTCTTCTGCAGCAGCAGGCCGGGCAGGACCATGATCACCGCCGCGACCGGGGCGATCCACGCCAGCTGCGGCGCGATGATCGCCAGTACCACCACAAACAGGAAGAAAAAGGGCAGGTCGACAATGGTCGAAATGGTGGAGGAGGTCACCATCTCGCGGATCTGCTCCAGCTCGCGCAGCTGGGAGATAAAGCTGCCGGTGGAGCGCGGAATGGCGCTGTGGCGCAGCCGCAGGGCGTGGCCGAACACGCGGTCTGAGACCCGCAGATCCGAGCGTTTGCCCAGCAGATCCATAATGTGACCGCGCGCCACGCGCAACACAAAACCAAACAGGGTGGCGATCAGCACGCCGATGGTCAGGACGTAAAGCGTCGGGTAGGACTGGGCAGGGATCACCCGGTCATACACCTGCATGGAAAAGACAATGCCGGAGAGGGAGAGCAGGTTGATGAACAAGGCTGCCAGCATCACCCAGCTGTACGGGCGCAGATCGCGCATCACCAGCCGGTAGAGCCAGTCCGGGCGGTATTTCGAGATGTAGGCATCCACGCGGCTGTCCTTCAGCGCGGCCAGCGGGCGCAGGGCAATAACGTGGCGGATGGTGGGCAGCAGCGCGCTCATCGACAGACGGTTGGTATGCATCTTGTCGTCGAAAAAGCTGACGTCCAGCGTGTCTTCCCCGTCGAAGCTGTCGACCACGCCAATTTTTCCGTCGTTCAGCGCCACCACCACCGGCAGGCGCCAGCTGTTGATCGACTGCCGATCGGCCGTGAGCAACTGGAACGTCAACCCGGCTTCCCGGGCAAGCTGCGTCAGGGCAGGTACCATCGGTTTGCCTTTCAGCCAGGGGGCGCCCGCAATCAGCGCTCCGGGCGAGCAGGCGACGCGGTAGCGCGTGGCAACAAAGCCAAACGCCTGCGCCCACTGCGCCAGCGCCTCATCCGTCATTGTTTCTTCTTGCGGAATTTCGCGTTGCTTCATGGCTGGATCTCCACGGTCTGGATGGTGCGGTTATCAAGATCGAACGCATGACGCAATTGTCCGGTGTTGTAGAGGCAGTTGAGCTGTAACTGGTGCAACTGACCAAGGGTCTGTTGCTGGGTGAAGCGTGCCTGATAGACCTCCTGCTCGGCGTTGAGCACGTCCAGCAGCGGGCGCGAGCCGAGATCGAGATACTGCTGCTGGTAAAGCTCGCGGGTACGGGCGCTGAGCGCCTCCTGGCGGCCCTGAATTTGCAGCGTGCTTTGCAGGCTCATCACCTGGCTGCGGGCCTCCAGCAGTTTCTGGCGGACATCAAGACGGGTACGCTGAATGGTCGACTGCGCCGCTTCCACCGCGTGTCCGGCGGCGTTACGCCGGGCGGTGAGGCCGCCGCCCTGATAGAGGGGCATCTGCACCTTCACCCAGGCGGAATATTGCGTGCGATCCCGCGTTTCGCTGCCCGCGTAGCGATCGTTCAGATAGTGACGGACCTCCGGCTCCAGCGAGACGGTTGGCGTCATTTGCGCGTCGGCGTAGTCGAGGTTGGCCTGGGCGACGTTGGCCTGGGCCCAGGCGGCAAGGACCGACGGAACCAGACGATCGTCCGGCTCGGCGATGTCACAGCTGCGGGCCAGCTTTTGCGGAAAATCATTGCTGATCGCGTTCAGGCTGTTCCAGCCGAGAAAGCTCATCAGCGTGGCACGGGCGCTGTCGAGGCTGGCCTGATACTGCATCAGCTGCGCGCGCGCCCCTTCAATACGTGCGTCGGTCTGCACCACGTCAGAAAGCGAGGTCGCCCCTTCGTCGTTACGCTGACGGGTCAGTGTGCCTATTGAGGAGAGGGCATCGAGCTGCTCTTTGGCGGTGTCGACCATCTGCTGCCAGGTTTGCACCTGCACCATGGCGACGGCGGTATCATGGGCAATGGTGTCGATGCTCACCAGCACGTTGGCCTGCTGCTGGGCAACCCCAGCATTTTCGGCTCGTACCTGGCTGGCCACTTTGCCGAAGTCGTAGAGCATTTGTGAAAGAGAGAGCACCAGCGACGGCGTAAAGCCGTTCTGATCGCCGTCGTGGGAGTATCCGTTGTCCATGCCCGCGTTAATTTGCGGATAGTATTTCGATTTGGCGACGTCGACTTCTTCGCTCTGTTCGTAGAGTTTGCCCACGGCTTCACCGATCGCCGGATGCCAGGTAACGGCACGGTTGACGGCCTCGCCAAGCTGTAATGAGCCGGGCGCGGCGTTGCCAGCCGCAGGGGCGACACGGCCATTCAGTGAGGGGAGTTCCTGCGTTTCGCGCAGTTGTCCGGTATTGATGGTCGCCGCCGGATTCGCGCACAGAGCGGGCACAGATATCAGGCAGCACGAGAGCCACCAGTAAGGCATCTTCATTCCCATGTCATGTCCCTAATAAAATAAGTGCAGCTTTATTATTAATCCCCGGGCGCTGTGCGCCCGGGTTAGTACTACAGCTGTTATGTGGTAATGATGTGTTGCTGGTTAACGAGCTCGTCGTAGGTGGTTTGAACGCCATCAAGCGTCACGAGCGTGGTATTAGTGTAGGTGCTCCCTGCACCGTCACGGTCGATGGAGATCACGGTATTACCATTACTATTAGTGACATGGAGGTAGTTCCCGAGCGTGGAGGCGCTACCGTTCCAGCCCACCAGCAGGTCGCTAATGTCGATTTTATCCCCCTGCGCCAGCGAGAAGCCGGTCCAGTGGTCGCCCGCGGTGCTGCTGACGTTCCCCCCCGTGGCATTCCCTACCGTATTGTTCAGCACCTGGTAAATCAGCGTGTCGCCGTAGGCGGTGCCGGTAATGACGTCGTTGTGTTCAGAGCTGATGAACTGCGGCGCCATGTTGATGGTCAGCGAGGCGCTGTCCGTCTTCCCGGAGGCATCGGTCAGGGTGTAGTTGAAAGTCTCCTTCGAGGTCATGGATGAGAGCGATACCCCGCTGTTGAGGGTATAGGTGTAATGCCCGTCAGCAGCAATCGCCAGGGTGCCGTAATGGCCGGTGATATTGACGGTGGCGCTGCCGGTGTACGGATCCAGCGTGGTGGTCACGCCGTTGTAGCCGGTAATACTGACGCGTGTATCCACCGAGTGGAGCTGATCCAGCACGCCGCCCGAGTCGGTGCCGTCAAAGATATTGCCGTTGACGGTGTGAGTGCCCGTGGCGTCAAAATCAGTCAGCGAGTAAGTGGTGCCGTTGACGCTTGGGGTAATGGTAATGTTCCCGACGCTCAGCCCCGGTACGCTACCGGTATAGCTCAGCGTGTAGGTCCCGGCGTTGAGATCCAGCCCGGTCAGCGGAACGTCAATACTGCCGTTCAGTAACGAAATGCCGCCGAAGGAGCCGCTGCGGATCACGCCCGAGCCGTCGCTGATTGTCCAGTTCACCGTCAGTCCGCCCAGCGACAGCAGCGAGGCCACGTTAAAGTGCAGCGAGGCGTTATGCAGCGCGGTGTTTGGATCCACCACAAAAGTTCCGCTGCCGCTACCCTGGGTTGACGAGAGCAAGGCAGTCGTCCAGCTTGCCGTACCCACGGTGGTATCGGAGTACGCTGACGTATGGTGTACTGACGTTACATCCATCACGGCGCTAACATCGTTCACCGCATTCATCGGCTGGGCGGTTGGAGTGATGTTGAGCGATGCCGTGTCTTTCGTGCCGTCTGGCGCGGTGACGGTATAGACGAAGGTATCCGGCGTGCTGATATGGTCCACACCGACACCACTCCTCAGGGTATAGGTGTACTGACCGGATGAATTAATGGTCAGCGTGCCGTATTCCCCCTGAATGGTGGTGGTGCCAGTGCCGTTGACCGCCACGCCGTTCACTTCGGTAACCAGCGTGCCTGCTGGAACCGGGTCATTCGCCAGCACGTCGCCCGTGGTCGTCTCGCTGATACTCGATACGCTGTAGACATGATCCTGCAGAACGCTCAGCGTGTAGGCCGTCAGGGCGGTGATCCCGGACGCGGTATTCAGCAGGAACAGGTACTCCCCGGCAGGCAATTGCAGCGTCAGCTGCGGTGACGTGCCGCCCAGCAGCGGGGCACGCAGCCAGCCCGACTCGACGCGTACCTGCTCGAAAGTCTGGGTGGCGTTGTTAAATTTATAGACGTACAAATCAAACACCGACGCCAGCGCCACGCCGCCCACGGAGGCCTGGATGGTCATGGTGCGAGTGGTGCCTTCCTCCACGTTATAGATAATGGGGTTGGTCATATCGTCCAGCAGGTTAAGCCCCAGCGTGTTGCCGAGATTGATACCCACCAGGGTAAAGCCGCCCTGAGACGAGGTGCCGTTATTGATTTCGTGCACGCTGGTGTCGAAGGTCAGGGCGTTGGTATCGTCCACGGCGACAATGCCGTTGCTGACGGTTCCCGTTCCGAGCGACACCACCAGCTGTGCCGAGGCGCTGACGCCGTTATGGGTGATGGTGTAGGTGAAGCTCTCTGTCCGGCCAATGACTGCCGCGCTGGTGTCGGTCAGGGTGTAGGAGTAGCTGCCGTCGCGGTTAATGGTCAGCGTACCGTATTGACCCTGGATCACCGTCCCGTCTGCATTGACGCTGGTGGTGACACCCTGCGCATTCGTAACGGCGGAGATCGTGGTTCCGGCCGGGGCGTTGTCGCTGCCAGCGGTCGGGTCTGTATCCAGAATCACGTTCCCGTTGAGGCTGGTATCGCCCGTGACTGTACCCGGACCGGTCTCTTTCACCGCCACGTCGAGGCTGGTGTAGGAGCCGGTCGCCAGCAGGTTGGTGTTATAGCTGAGCACACGGTAGTTGCCGTCAGCCAGCCCGGTCAGGTTCAGCGATACGCCGGTGGCACCGAGGGTCAGCAGGTCAGCAAACTGCGGCTGTCCGGTATCCACCACGGTGGTCCAGGCGCCGTTGACGTAGTGCTGCACCACCAGCTCAAGGGTGTTAAGCAGAGAGAGCACCGCCCCCGTGGCGTTGGCGTTCACCACGATATCCGCGCTCCCGCCGTTGCCCACCGTGAAGTTCACCTGCGCGGTGTCGTTCCCGAGCAGCGTCAGGACGTTGCCCACGGCGCCGACCAGCAGGAAGCCGTAGTCGCTGTACTGGCTGTTGGTGACGGTGGCCGTGGTACTGAGATCCAACTCTTCGACGTTATTGCTGGCGGAGAGCGGCACCACCGGCGCGAGCGCCGAGCCGGGCAGCGAGGTGTTGCCCGCCGCGTCGGTGGCGGTGATCTGCAGCGTCTGGCCTTCGGTCTGTTTATTCGTAAAGGTATAGCTGTAGGTGCCGTTACTGCCCGCAATGGCGGTTACCGTTGAGCCGTCCGCAAGGCGGATACTGACGGTGCTGCCGGCTTCCGCATTCCCGGTCAGCACGCTACCGTCGGCGTTGAAGGTCCCGGTCGGCGCCGTTGGGGCGGTCGTATCGACGATAATCGTCGTCACGGTGGACGCCACGCTGGTGTTGCCCGCCGCATCGGTGGCCGTGGCGGTGAAGTTATGCGTGCCTTGCGTCAACGTGGTGGTGGTTTGTGGCAGGGTCCAGTTGCCGCTGGCATCCGCGGTGACGGTACCCACCAGCGTGATGCCATCGTAGATCCGTACCGTCGCATTGGCTTCGGCGGTCCCGCTTAGCGTTGGGCGCGTGTCGTTGGTCGGGCCGGTTATCGGTCCGGTGACGCTGCCCACATCATCAATCACCGAGCTGATGACGGGCGCTGCCGGGGCAAGGGTATCAACGTTAATCACATACCCGGCGGTTGGCGCACTGGCGTTGCCCGCCGCATCGGTGGCGGTAAAGGTTAAATTGTGCGAACCGTTGCCCAGCGCCGGGGAAGGGGTAAAGCTCCATGCCCCGCCGGTGGCCGTCACGCTGCCAATCTGCACGCCGTTATCAAAGATTTTCACCGTCGATCCGGCTTCCGCCGTCCCGCTGAGGGTTGGCTGGGCATCGTTGGTCAACCCGCCGTTAGCAACGGGCGTTGGCGCATTGCCCACGTCGTCCAGAATGCTGGTGAGCACTGGCAGCGCAGGCGGCGTGGTGTCTATCGTCAGACTGAAGCTTGCCGACGACACGCTGGTGTTGCCTGCCGCGTCCGTCGCCTGGGCGGTGAAGCTGTGTGCGCCCGTTGTCAGCGTGGTATTGAGCAAGATACTCCAGTTACCGGTGCCGTCAGCAGTCCCTGTCCCGACCAGCGTGGTTCCCTCATAGATATTCACCGTGGCAAACGGTTCACTGGTTCCGACAAGGCGCGGTACGGTGTCGTCCGTGGTCTGTCCGGACGTGAGTGGGCCGGTGATGCTGCCTACGTCGTCTATCGCCTGGCTGATAACCGGCGCGTTCGGTGCCGTGGTATCGACAACCAGGGTAAAGCCTGGCGAAGCCGGGCTGACGTTCCCCGCGGCATCGGTGACGGTGGCGGTCCAGGTATGGCTGCCGCTGGACAGCGGCGTTGATGGGGTAAAGCTCCATGCGCCGGTACCGTCCGCTTGCGCGGTGCCGATCGGCTGCCCGTTTTCATACACGGTGACCGTGGCGTTGGCCGTCGCGGTGCCGTTCAGCGTCGGCGTGGTGTCGTCGGTACTCTGCCCGGAAGAGAGCGGGGTTTGAACGCTGCCCACGTTGTCTGCTGCGGTTGAGATAACCGGCGCAGACGGTACGCCAGTATCTACCGTCAGGTTAAACGGCGCTGTCGTACTGCCGGTGTTGCCTGCCGCGTCGGTGGCATTGAAGGTGATGGCATGCGGCCCGTCGCTCAGGTCACTCCCCGGGGTGAAGGTCCAGTTACCCTGGGCATTCACGACGGCGGTGCCAATTTCGTTACCATCAACGATCACATGCACTGTAGAACCCACGTCACCCGTGCCGTTGAAGGTCGGACGCGCGTCATTGGTGGTGTTGCCTGACGTAAGCGTCCCGGTGACTGGTGCGATATCGTCGATCACGCTGGTCACTACTGGCACGACCGGACCTGCGGTATCGACGGTAAAGGTGAAGACGGAGGAGTTAGCCGAGGCGTTGCCCGCGACATCCGTTGCGTACACGCGCAGGGCGTAGCTGCCGTCGACCAGCGGCGTGGTCGGTGTGAAGGACCAGTTTCCGCTTCCGTCGACGATTGCAGTACCGATCTGCGTACCGTTGTTCATGATGTGGATGGTGCTACCCGCCTGTCCGGTACCGCCGATCGTTGGTGTGCTGTCGTTGGTAACCTGCCCGCTGGTGAGGTTGCCCGTGATGCCGCCGGGGACGTTGTCATTCACCGTATCCAGCGTTGGCACCGTCGGTGCTGTCAGGTCAACCACCACGCTCCAGGCGCCTGAGACTGCGCTGACGTTACCCTGCGGATCCGTTGCCTGGGCGGTGAAGCTATGCGAGCCTTCGGCGAGCGCGGTCTCTGGCGTAAACGTCCATGCGCCGGTGCCGTCCGCCGTGACCACGCCAATCTGCGTGCCGCCGTCGAAAATCGTCACTACGCTGTTCGCTTCCGCCGTGCCTGAAAGGGTTGGCGTGGCGTCGTTGGTTGGTGTGCCGCTGACCACGGTTGTGGCGGTATTGCCGACATCATCCGTTACGTTAGTGATGACCGGCGTGGTGGAAACGGTATCCACTACAACGGTGAAGCCCGCAGAAGGCGCGCTCTGATTCCCCGCCGGATCGGTCTCGCGGATGGTGAGAACGTGAGTGCCCTCCGCCAGCGAAGAAGGTGGCGTGAAGCTCCAGGTGCCGGTATTGCCGACCACCACGCTGCCCAGCAACGTCCCGTTGTTGTAGACGGAGATGGTATCCCCCACCGCGCCGGTGCCGGTCAGCGTCGGCTGGTTGTCGTTGGTAGTCTGGCCGTTGGTTAACGGACCGGTGCCTGGACCCACGTCGTCAATCACCGCGCCGATGGTCGGTGTGCCTGGTGCGGTGAAGTCAACGGTGACGCTGGCGGCAGGAGAGCGGCCGCTGGTCGCACCGTTGAGTGTCGCGGTTACCTCAAAGGAGTGCAGACCTTCGCCAAGCGCGGCTGGTGTATAGCTCCAGTTGCCGCTACCGTCGGCCGTTACCGTCGCCACCGGCGTCAGGCCACCGTCCTGATAGATGGTTACCAGGCTGCCCGCTTCGGCCGTACCGGTCAGCGTAGGCGTGATATCATTGGTGGTTTTGCCTTTTACATCGCCCGTGAGCGGCGCTGCGTCATCGTTAATTGCCGTAATGACGGGAATATCAGGAAGATTAGGCAACGTACCGATGACGTTGTAAGTCGCATCAGGGCTGGTGCGCCCCGAAGCATCGGTGGCGCTCACGGTCAGAGACGCGCCGTCCTGCGGTGCCGGGCTGACCGCGATGGAGAAGTTGCCGGTGCTGTCGACAACCCCAGTCCCAATGACGGTGCTACCGTCCGTCACGGTAATGATGCTTCCCGCTTCGGCGGTACCGGTCAGTGGCGTCCCTTCTGCAGCCAGGTTCAGATTGTCAGGGGCGGTTGGGTCGAGAGTATCAACCGTGACGTTAAGCGGCGCAGAGCTGGCTGAGGTGTTACCGGCTGGATCGCTGGCCGATACGGTAAAGGTATGTTGTCCATCCGCCAGCGTACTGTCGGCTGTCCAGGTCCAGGAGCCGTTTGGCTGAACCGTTACCGGTACGGCGGATGGCGTGCCATCCACCGAGACGACAACGGTCGATCCCGGTTCACCGGTGCCGGTGAGCGTTGGAATACCGTCGCGGGTATAGAGCACATTGTTGGTGAGCTGGCTATCTGAGACGGCATTGATCTGCGGGATCTCAGGCGCAACAGTATCGAGTGTCACGGTAAATACCGGGCTGGGCGCGCTGACGTTACCTGCCGCGTCGACGCCCGCAACGGTGATATTCAGCGGGCCGTCCGTTTGGGCTGGCAGGTCAAGATTCCATTCTCCATTAGCCACGACGACACGTCCCAGTTCGACGCCGTTGTTGTAGACGATCACGGTTTCACCGTTCACGCCAGTGCCGCCGACTGTCGGCGTGGCGTCTGTGATGAAGCCACCGCTCGGCTCGCCGCCAACGGCGCTAATTACCGGCGTATCCGGTGCCACGGTATCCACGGTGATGGTGATCGCCGGTGACGCGGCAGAGACGTTGCCCGCTTCATCGGTAGCGGTGGCGGTATAGACGTGGCTGCCCTCGCCAATATTACTGTCAGGCCGCCAGCTCCAGTTGCCGGTGCTGTCTACCGTGACGGTGCCAACAACGGTCGGTATGCCATTGACGGTGTCGGTGATGTTGATAACGTCGTTCGCCGTTCCGGTGCCGCTCAGAACCGGGCGCGGATCGTTGGTGGTTCCACCATCGGGAACGGGGCCGGTGACCTGGCTGACGCTGTCGGTAATAACCGGTGCCGCAGGTGTCGCTGGCGGGTCGGTGTCAATGGTGATGGTTACCGGCTGTGACGGCGCGCTTTCGTTGCCCGTGCCGTCCATGTTGGTCACGGTCAGGGTAATGTCATAGGTGCCGTTAGGCAGCGGTGTGGCGGGCGTCCAGGTCCAGTTCCCAGTACCGTCCACCACGACATCATCAAGTTTGACGCCGTCGTTGTAGATCGTCACCGTATCGCCCGGTTTACCGGTGCCGCTCAGGGTCGGCGTGGTGTCGCGGGTGGTTTCTCCCGGGTTCAGCGGCGTATCTGTTCCGTCAGGATTGACGGTGATGGCCGGGATATCCGGCGTGGCAGGCGCCACGGTATCCACCGTCAGCACAAACGGGCTGGAGACAGTGGTATTGCCTGCGGCATCCGTGGTATGGACCGTCAGCGAATGCGGGCCGTCGGTGAGCGGGGTAACAGGCGTAAAGCTCCAGCCGCCGCTTCCGTCAAGGGTGGCGGTGCCGAGCAGCGTTGTGCCGTCATAGACGGTGACGACCGCGTCAGGCGGTGCAGTACCCTGCAGCAGCGGCTGGGTGTCATCGGTGGTATCGCCGCTGTTGAGCGGCCCCTGAACGCCGCCGACATCATCCGTCACGCTGGCGATAGTCGCGGCCACTGGCGGCGTGGTATCGACGATAATGTTGAAGCCGGTTGACGGCAGGCTGGTGTTACCTGCCGCATCGGTGGCAACAACGGTGAAAGTATGAGGTCCCTCGCCAAGCGGTGCGGTGGGGGTATAGGTCCACGTACCGTTGCTGCCGACCGGGACCGTGACAAGATCGGCACCATCAAGACGAATGGTGACCGTTGAGCCCGGTTCAGCCGTGCCGTTGAGCGTTGGCGTGGTGTCGTTGGTACTGCCGTTGGGGCTAAGCGCACCGAGGCCCTCGGGGGCATCATCCACCACCTGAGTAATGACCGGCGTAGAGGGCGCCACGCTGTCAATTATCAGCCCCCAACTGTTGGACACGCCGCTTGTATTGCCTGCCGCGTCGGTTGCAACTGCCGTCAGGGCATGCGGACCCTCACCCAGTGGTGTGGAAGGGGTAAAGCTCCATGCACCGAGGCCATCAGCGACGGTGGTACCTATCACCACCCCGTCAGCACGAATGGTGACCGTGGCGTTTGCCTCGGCGGTGCCGCTCAGCGTCGGGGTGGCGTCGTTGGTGGTGTCATTCAGGTTGAGCGAGCCAAGCGTCCCCCCGGGAGCATCGTCCACGACCTGCGTAATCACCGGGGCGTCTGGTGCAGTACCGTCAACGGTAATCGTCCACGCGTTCGATTGGCCGCTCGGGTTACCGGCAGCATCTGTTGCTGTCGCCGTGAGCACATAGGTACCGTTAGACAGTGGTACAGGCGGCGTAAAGCTCCACAGGCCGGATGAGGGGACGTTCACCGTGCCGAGGATATCGCTGCCGTTGGATATCGTGATGGTCGAACCGGGTTCGCCCGTGCCGTTCAGGGTCGGGGCCCGGTCATTGGTCAGCCCATTCTGGCCCACGGGGCCGGTTGTGGCCTGCACGTCATCAATCACCGACACGATAACCGGGGTCTGCGGTGGGGTCGTATCCGGTGCCGCCGCCGCGGTTGCGGGGCCTGTATTGCCTGCGGCATCGGTGGCGTTTGCGGTCAGCGTTTCGCCGTTGAGCTTAGGCGGGGTCAGCGTCAGGGTGAAGTTACCCTCACTGTCTGCCACCGACGTGCCAAGGATGACATTGCCATCCCGGATGGTCACCGTGCTGCCCGGCTCTGCGGTACCGCTGATGGAACCGCCATCATTTGACACGACGAGGTTTCCGGGGGCCAGCGGCGGGGTAGTGTCAACGGTGAAGGTGATAGGCGCTGATGCCGCACTCTGGTTTCCGGCGGCATCGGTTTCCACGACGGTTATCGAGTGTGCTCCGTCCGGGAGCGGACCGTCTGGCCTGATGCTCCAGGTGCCGTTGGGCAGTACGGTTGTGGTACCCACGACCACACCATTATCGTAAATGGTAATGGTTCCACCCGGCTCGCCCGTTCCCGCCAGGATCGGTTTTGATGCATCGGTGGCGGTGCCAGAGGTGATGGTTCCTCTGATAGTCCCCGTGTCGTCAGTCAGTACGATCGCCGTCGGCGTTGCCGGCGGGGTGAGATCGACGGTCAGCGTGAAGACCGGTGAAGCGGGGCCGGTATTACCGGCGGCGTCAGTTGCCCGCACCGTAATCTGGTGGGTACTTTCGCTCAGATCAACTGACGGGGTGAATGTCCAGGTGCCATTGCTGGAGACGACTGCCGTGCCGATGGCGATCCCGCCGTCATAGATCGTCACGGTTGAGCCCGCCTCGGCGGTGCCGCTGAGCTGGGGCCGCTGATCGTTGGTGCTGCTGCCGTTAGTCAGCGCCCCCGTTTGAGGGCCGACATCGTCCGTTACGCTGCCAATCGTTGGGGCATCGGGGGCGGTGAGATCCGGCGCGGTCACCGTTGCGCTCTGGCTGGTATTACCTGCCGCATCCGTCGCAGTTGCGGTGACATGTTCACCGTTGATCAGCGGAGTGCCGAGAGAAACAGTAAAGTTGCCGTCGCTGCCGGTTTTCCCTGTGCCGATAACGTTGCCGTTTGCATCTTTCAGCGTGATTGTGCTGCCGGGTTCAGCGGTACCGGTGACGGTTTTCCCGTCCGACGAGAACGTAAGACTCGAGGGTGCATTCGGCGGCGTTGTATCCGGGGTAGAAGGTTCACCTGGCGTGCCGGGATCAGGATTAGGATTAGGGTTACCGTTATTGTCATCGTCACCCCCCCCGCCACCACCACCGGAGCTTGCCGCCGCCGCGATGCCACCGGCGGCAACAATACCACCCAGCGCCCATGGCCAGATGGCCGCGCCACCGGTATCACTTCCGGATGCCGCAAGCAGCACGTCTGTCGACGCGATAGATTCATACGTGGCGGCCCCGGCAGGATCTTCTATCCACCATAACGCACCGTCGCTGTCCTGGAGTACCAGCTGGCTTACGCCCTGCGCGTCCGTGACGTAGAAATTTTTAAGGGATATTACTTCCCCTGAGTGCAGTGTCACCACCAGATCGTTACCACTTCGCGCGAAATGGGAGACATCAGCTCGCTCTACATGAAGCTCAACGATAGAGGAATGGCTCAGCGTAACCTGTGTGCCTTCCGTCGTAGTTTCCACGCCAGTAAGTTTTGATATAACAGAGATTTGGCTCATTTCGTTATGACTCCAGCAGAGTTACCGTGAACGGCGAGCAAGACGAGCCATCTCTGTAGAAGGTAAAGGGCGCCCCCGGCGGAGTGACTGTTAATTAAACAGTCCTCACCGTCTTTTTTAGAGCGAACGATGCCCGCCAGAATTCAGAGTGGCAACATCAGAGCGAATCTAATTACATATGAAAGAAATACGTTTTATTTGTGTTTTGCGTCTTTTAAAACCCTGTAATTAATAGAGGAATTCGTTTTGAGGAGATAAAAATGATATAGCCAGAAAACTCTGAATGTGCAAATTAAGCTTGCGTAAATAAAGGGGTAAACAATGAAGAGGGCATTAATGTATTGATGGTGTTTATTGATGTGTTTTTCTATCGTTATGTTTTTAATGTCTTTTTATTTTCCGTGTGTTGTGACTTAGTCATCCTGAAGATGCAGTGTAATTATGGGTGGGAGATGTTTTAAATATAATTTAAATTGTGATTATTTAATCGTGCTTAATGTGTGTTTAAGTTAGGGTAACGTTTTTGATATAAGATATATTATATCACCGGCGTAATAAAATATATTCTTGTAGGGGGGTAAAACTCTGCTAGCGGTTGCAGGATAATAATAATGGGAAGATAGATATAAAATAACCTGATTTATTTTCAATGTGATTACGTCGCAGGCATGATTTTCTGGACGGTAAAAAATCGCGGAAGAATGAATAAAAACCGCCGGTCGGGCGTTTACTGACGTCACTCCCTTCTAACCCAGGAGCTTTATATGAACACGACCTCGTTTCGCCTGATCCCGGTGCTGATTTTTTCCCTGCTGTCTCCGCTGGCGCTGGCAATGGGCGATAATAGTACCGAGAGCAAAACGCCCGACTGTCCTTCCGGACAGGTGTATGACAGCGCCACCCAGAAATGCGTGCCGGACAAGAGCAGCAGCCTCAGCGATCAGGACAAAACCAACTATGCGTACCATCTCGCGAAGAAAGGGGAGTACCAGGCGGCGCTGAATCTGCTTGATTCACTGAAAAATAGCAATACGGCTGAAGCGTGGAACTATCGCGGGTTCGCCACGCGCAAACTTGGCCGTACGGACGAAGGCATTGGTTACTACCAGCGCGCGCTGGCTATCGCACCGGATTATGCCAAAGCCCGGGAGTATCTCGGTGAAGCGTGGATGGTAAAAGGACGACCCGATCTCGCGAAAGAACAACTGAAGGTGATTGCCGGTATTTGTGGCCAGTCCTGCGAGGAGTATCGCGACCTGCAGGCCGCCATCAACGGACATCCGGAATCCTGATTTTCTCGTGGAGGGAAAACTCATCGCAACCAGTGAGGTTCGTCAACAGTTAGCCGCACACCTGTCGCGTCTCTGGCGCTATGGGCTGGTGTTGTCGCGCAACAGGGATATCGCCGAAGAGCTGGTTCAGTCCACCTGCGTGCGTGCGCTTGAAAAAAGCAGCCAGTATACGCCGGGCACACGCATCGACAGGTGGCTGTTCGCGATCCTGCACTCCATCTGGATCTCTGAACTTCGGGCGCGATACGTGCGTCAGGGGCAGGGATTTGTGGCCAGCGACGAACTCCTCGCGCCGGATACCCGCGAACAGGATGAGACGCGCCTGCATTATCTGAAGGTGATGCAGCGCGTTAACGCCTTGCCCGAAGCCCAGCGTAACGCGGTATTTTTGGTTTATGTCGAAGGCTTTACCTACCAGGAGGCGGCGGACACGCTGGCAGTGCCGATCGGTACCGTGATGAGCCGGCTGGCCACGGCACGGGCTCGGCTTGCCAGGTCCGCCGACGCACTGCCTCCGGTAAAGGAGAAACGTTCTTGAACGCGCACCGTTTTGCACCGCCCTATAACGACGACGCTATCGTGGCATGGATAGATGGCGAGATGTGCCGCGCCGACGCACAGCAATTTGAAGAGCATTTAAACAGTGACGAACGCCTCTCCGGGCGAACCGCCGAACTGATGAAAAGCAGCCAGGATTACGCCGGGGCGTTTGCCTCCCTGCTGGATGATGCGCCTCTTGAGACGATGCAGGCGCGTCTGACGGCGCTTCCTGACCCACGGCCCTCCACGCCGGTTGGCGTCAGCAGGCGGGCGCTGATTGCCGCGTCGGTCAGCTTTTTGATGGTCGGCTCCGGGCTGGGCTACCTGTTGCGGCCCGCTTCCGCGCCAGCGGATGAGAACGCCCATATTCGCGACCTCGAAGCGCAATATATGTCCCTGTACAGCGTCGAGACGCTGCTGGATATGGACAGCGCAGCGCCGGTCCTGCAGCGCGGGCTCGAACGGGCGGCGCAGGATATCGGCATGAAGCTAACTATGTCGCAGCTTATTCTGCGAGGGGCTGAGCTTAAAATGGTGCGCATGCTGCGCTATGAAACGACCTCTATCGCGCAGATTGCCTGGCTCAACGCCGACTACGGCCCAATGGCGCTCTGTATCTCGCCTGTCGATGAGAAGGCGACGGCCTCGCTCCGCCAGGAGCAGCGGCACAGCATGAACCTGGCGTGGTGGCAGGATGCGGGCTATCAGTTTGTCCTGATTGGCCGCAATCCGCCGTCTCACCTGCGGGCAAACGCGGAGCAGCTACAGCGCCTCATCTCAGGATGACGGCACATCGTTCGTCTTGATTGCAATGGCAATGGCTATACGATCGTCCACGACCAGCGCAAACTTATCCATTCCATAGGATGCGCGCGAGATCGCCGTGGTGGCATCAAGCCGGGGGGCCTGCGCATGCGGGTCTTTCAACACGGCCTCCAGGATCACCGGCCGGGCAATGTTTCGTACGATCAGCGTGCCGAATACCCTGAACCGCCCGGCGCTCAGAGCGACCACGCGTGAGCTAATGAACTCGATGGTCGGGTAGCGCTCGGATTCAAAAAACATGTCGCTTTTCAGCTGCCAGGTGAGCAATTTGTTAGAAGCCATCAGAGTTGATACGGGAATGGTGACGTGAATATGGTCGTCGACGTCGTTATCCGGGTTGAGCGTCACGGCACCCGTCACGCCGCTGAACGTCGCCCAGGAGAGAATGCCGCCGAAGGCATGCCACGATAGCCGAATGGCGGTGTTATCGCTGTCGATAAGATAGCTTTTTGGGGCGGCGTACAGGGACGGGCATAACAGCAGGGCGGTTAGAATGGCAAAAAGGCGATACATAGTGGTTTCTCCGATAAACGCGCACTGCGTAAACGCCTGAGGGGCTAATTGTATTCGAAGAAATAAAAAAGGCCGCAAGCGCGGCCTTTTTTTGAGCGTAAAGATTACTCAGTGACTTTCTTTTCCAGTTCGCTGGCACCTTCTTTGGTTTTATTCCAGCCTTTCTCAGCGCCTTCTTTGGTGGCATCCCACCCTTTCTCGGTGCCTTCTTTGGTTTTATGCCAGGCTTTCTGGGAATCTTCGCTGACTTTACTGCCCAGGCTCTCGCTTTTACCTTCCGCAGCATGCTGCTGTTTCAGCTTCAGCTCTTCACCTTTGTTCTGCTCTTCGTGCAGTTTTTGCTTCGCCTCATTGGCGTTTGCGTTCGCTGCCGCGACGGTATCATCAGTTGCATGTGTGGTCGCAGCAAATACTGGGGAAGCCAGCAGAACGGCAGATAATGCGATAATTGTTTTTTTCATAATATCCTCATTTAACGTTTTCGGTTATGAGCGTGATTCAGCCTGGCACAGGCGAAGCGGGATGGCTTTAGGAAAAAACTGTAATGAGATCAATGCATCCTGACGCGGGGGATTTTGCCTGAGGATTATCCAAAGGATAAAACGCCTATTTCTGCGAGGGCGGCGAGGGTCAGGAGAATGAAAAGTATGACGGTCATGGGTCTGTACATGGTGGGGTTCCTTCCGGGCTGAGTTGCTAATCCGTAGCGCTGGGTGGTGTAGGTTATTTTCCACAGGAGATAGGGGAGAGTGTTGATGCTTGTCAATGCCAGAGGAGTACAACATAAACTACTGGCCGGTGGATACTGTGTGGATTCAATCTATACAGCAGTGAAGACAATAAACAGGTACAAAAAAGCCCGCAGGGCTTGCGCCGTGCGGGCTTTCAGGACTTCATCGGATGACTCTGGTAATCACCGATGGAGAATTTTGGTGGAGCTGGCGGGAGTTGAACCCGCGCCCGTAATTCTATATCTAGTTGAAATATAACTATTTAAATTTCTTTCTTAGTGTCTTGTATCTTTCACGTACCCTTTGAAGGACTAATGCCGTCCTACTGAGACCGTGTGAGAATGTCAGAGTAAAGGTTGCCTCAACGGTATCACCTGACCTGCTCCCCGTTGATTAGTACACCCCGATGTTAGTAATGTCTTCATAAGCCA